>JAUWNO010000332.1 GCA_030612605.1 Armatimonadota bacterium | reverse complement strand
ACCTCCTTTTTTTGGTTATGCATAAATATTATATAAATTCATTGTTCTTATCACTCCATATTAACAGAACAAACACATTGTATTTATATCTATTTTACACACATAAACGACAAAGCTCACCTGCGCCGCTATGGAACGCAGTGTTTTGCCAGTTTTTCTTGAACAGCTTGTTCGGCGGTTTACGCAAAAATGCCCTCAAAATCTATAAGCCTCTCGGACTTAATGATGATGCCTAAATTGTTTGGTATTTCAGCAATAGCAACGGCTTTTTGTTGTGTCGGCACCATTACGATTTTTATCTCGCCTTCCACCGTATGCTGTGGACCTGCGTAAAGCACCCCTAGGAGCTTGATGCGTGATGAACCAAAGAAGTTGCCTTTCTTGCTCTGGTAACTCCCAATGTCAAACAGCATTACTGGGGAACCACTAGAGCCGGGGAAACATGCTGCATCAATCAAGAATTCCTTCTTTCCATTCCAATCCCGCTTGTAGTCACTCGCTAGTACGCCTCGGCGAAAAATAGGCAGATTGTTGACTCGGTCCCATAATCCGTTAGGGTAGCCAACCATCGTGATTTTTTCCATGCCCATCATGTCATTGATTTCTGAAGTTGTAGGAATAAGGGACTTGTCAAAAGTTACGTAGAAAAATTGTTTTCCCTGTTGCTCAGCCAGCCTCAACAACGGAGCTAGAGGCATAGCGCAAAGATCAACCGACATATCGGGATGAGAACGCCAAAATGATTGAAAGTTATCTATTTCAAATCTGTGATTAGCCCCGACCTTCGGACCTCCATCACTATCTTGAAGAGTAAGAATGAATCTTCCCTTCGATGCGCCTTCAATAACATGCTTGTTGGTAATAATGACTGGAACATGTTGGTCTTCTTTTTTGTTAAGGCTGTAAAAAAACCCTGTTCCAGTTCCCAAGCCACTGCCAAGAAGGTCGCATTCAATTCGCACCGTGCTGTGCGCTAGTTGTTCTGCTGGGCTTAAATCCATTCCCCTATCCTTTTTTGCTTAACTCATTTTTATATTGTTATATAATATATTATATTGATATAAAAAATTTTTAATGTCAACAAACTTTTGTAAATTTTACAAAAAACATATTTTATACTATATAACGATCAGGCTCACCTGTGGTAATGTAGTAAGGCGGAATAGCGGTCTGATGCAGTAGTATTGTTATGGCAGATAACATTATATCTTGATGTTTCTAGTACGCGCCTTCATGGATTGAATTGCATCGAAGTGTTCCAGAGCGGTACGCTTCTGTTGCTCATATATCTGGTCAATTCGTTGGAACCCAAGGGTGTGTACCCGCTTGTTGGTGCTTTCGACCAGCCGTTTTGCACGGTCAGCATATTCCTGAAGATTGTCGGAATCGGGAACAACCACGACAATGCGATCACCTTGGATACGGGTTTTCCGTTTCATGTCGTAAGGGGACATTTCCCACTCTGCCATGAATACTTTAACCCAATCTGAGTTAGGTCTTCTGTCCATCATAAATTCGAGATAGAAAGCACAAGGAAAATCTGGAGCTTTTCGTAAAGCGTTATCATCCACACTTTTAATTTTTATTTCTGGGTATTTCCTTTTCTCCTGCTCTTTTCGAATTTCCCATTCGATCTCGATTGCCCTACGAGCACCACCGCGGATCAAGTCGCGCTCAGCTAGCCATTCTGATGTTTGTTGAATAGTGGCGTAAATTCCCGGTGATTTTTCAGGTGACACAATAGCGGCTGCTTCTTGCAGTTCAACCTTTAGCCTATTTTCAATATCCTCGGGTGACGCTGTTGGCAATAACTTAAGAATCTCTTCCAAATTCTGTAGCAATCGTTTTTCGATTTCGTTTTGATCTTTCAGTTGCTGTTTATATAGTCGGAGCTGATTGGGTGTGAACTCCTTTGAACGGTGGTAGCGGTGTTGGTGACAATTGGGGCAAAGAACGATAAGGTTCTCAAGGTTGTCACCTCCTCCTTCCGATTTTTCAATTATGTGGTGAAGTTCAAAGCACTTTTCAGCACAAACTGTACACCTATGTCTTGCTTGAACAAGTAATTGGTCTCGGACTGCTTTAGTTATTGCCATATCTCAATTCCCATTGGCGTATAAGCCATAACTTTTTTTTATATATAAAATATTATAATATTATATTGATACAAAAAATTTCTTATGTCAAGAAATTTTTGTAAATTTTACAAAAAACATGTCCTTTCTATAGGATTTGAAATAACCGGTTTTGGAAGCACAAAGTGTTTTCAAAATCCGGTTGATTGCTTAGTTATGAATCTCTTTCTCTATTTCATTCATTTTAGTTCTAATCAAAAAAATTCAAAAAAATTACGAGGGTCAGAACTATTATGATTAAAGTCATTATGGGAATAAACGATAGAAATTTGTATTTTTTAAATTCTGCCAAGGAAATAACTTTCTTCTCATAAAGGGTTTGTGCATTTTTAACATTAGCTCGCCCTAAAAGACCAAAAAACCCAAAAAATGTATTTCGCCTAAAAAATTTTTTAAATGCTTTTCTGGCATGTACATTACATAGATATAATCTTTCCGTTCTCACTTGCCATGTGAACCCAATACTGCTTGATAATATAAAATCATATAGTTTGGCTTCATTATTTCCGCATTTCTCACATCCTTTTGCTCTTATTAATTCAGCCTCCAATTCTACTGATCCTGCAACGGGTGATGCTATATTCTTTGCCTTTCTTATTGCTTGAATTATTTCGTCTCTTTTTTTTATATTGTATCCAAAAAATGTTCTTACACACAAAACAGCTCTTTCTTCCTCCTTATTAATCTCATTATGCCATTTCAAAAAAAAACCAGAGCCAACAGGATATATTTCTTTTACCCAATAAATGGGAACACTAAGATTTTTTGAAAACCAAATATATTCAGGCCCGACTAAAATTGGATTATTCCCTGTTCCTAAATCTTTACCTTTATCATTAGCATTCCATACTCTGCCTTTGAAAAACAGATCCCCTTTCGGCTTTTTTCTCTCAAATAGTTTATTTGTATTCATTTATTATCCCCCGGCTTTTTTTTATAACTGATTTTTATATTGTTATGTATATTATTATATTGATATAAAAACTTTCTGATGTCAATATAACTTTTGTTTTAATTTATGTAACTGTATTCCAATAGCGCCACCAAAGTTTTGAGAAGTATTGTTTGTGTATAACAAACGGTAAAT
>JAUWNO010000578.1 GCA_030612605.1 Armatimonadota bacterium | reverse complement strand
CGTTCCCAAGTTGTACTTGGGAATGCAATTTCACCTCGGTGAAGCAAAGATAAACTTTGCAACCAGATGTGTCCCCAAGTGCAACTTGGGAACAAGATACAAGAAGGCGTCCGTCACCGTATTAAGCCGACGGAGTCGGCTACTCCATAATATTCTTCAAAACTTTTCTCGAAAACTTGCCTGTATAAGATTTCTTATTTTTGCAATTTCTTCCGGTGTCCCGGTTGCACGACTATTCATCCTTCATTTCCGAGGTTGATATTATCAGATTTCATACTGTATTTCACGCATCTGTTTATTCAAGAATTTTTGAATTTCTTCTTTTGTGGGTAGTTCCAATTTATATTTTGAGATGAAAAGCTTATTATCCATTCCAGCAGTTGCGTATTCAACCAAAGAATGGTCTTTTTGTGTGCAAAGTAAAATCCCGATTGGAGGATTATCCGACTCACACATTTCATTATTTTTATAAAAATTCAAGTATGTATTAAGTTGTCCGAGGTGTTTGTGAGTAAAACTATCAACTTTTAATTCAATCAGAATGTGACATTTCAGGATTCTGTGATAGAAAACAAGATCTATAAAAAAATGAGTATCACCGATCAGGATTCTTTTTTGTCTTGCTTCGAAACAAAAACCCTGACCTAATTCGAGCAGAAATTGTTGTAAATTTTGCGATAAAGCGTTTTCAAGATCAGATTCACTCATAATGTTTTCCGATTATACTCCCATAAATTCAAATATATAAGGATCACGAATAACAGTTTCCGGTGTTGATTTTTCTGAAACCGCTAATATTAATTCACTTAATTTCTTTTTATTTTTAGAGAGTCCCGATCTTTCAAAATAGAGTGTATCGATTTGTCGTTTCAGTTCTCGCACTGACCAGTTTCCTCTAATGCTTTCAATTTCATAAAATGTTATTTTGAGTTGACTATCTAATTTCACCAGAAGCGCTAGATGGCTATATGATAATCTGTTAATCAATTTTTCAGGTGGAATTATCAATTTTGCCGACACTGTAGGCGAAATCTTATCAAGTGTATTGATTTCAGAATTTCTTTTATTAGATTGCGCCCACACTGTAGGCACTTTTCCATTGAGGAATCGAATTTGTGATATAAGTTCAGGAGATTTCGTCAACACTGTGGATGAAATTTGAGGATATGTCCGATAAAATTCTAAGTAATTATAAAGTTGTCTTTTACCGGTATTAGAAATTTTTAAGTTCGTTAATTTATCAGATAA
This sequence comes from Armatimonadota bacterium, assembly GCA_030612605.1. GTDB lineage: Bacteria > Cloacimonadota > Cloacimonadia > Cloacimonadales > TCS61 > JABMPU01. The sequence continues at coordinate 321 of JAUWNO010000578.1, read as the reverse complement.
TTCAAGAAGCAGGTTTTCTCCGTATTTTGCACGATCGATTCCTCGCAATTCAAATTCGGAAATATAGAATCCAATCAACCAATTTCTTATTGTCAGGTTTACATTTACAGCTTTTATAGATTGTATTAATAAATTGTGATGTATGTCTCGAATACTGGAAACCAGATATCTGAAGGTTAGTTTTGTATTTTTCATTTGTTTTCCTTTGATTTTCTCTTTTATTTTTCTAAACAATCTCTCATTCCTACCAATACTTTATTCAAAATAAAATTTCTCAGTCAAGCTCCCTTCTATCAGAAGGGCTGATAGTTCATTTAAGAT
>JAUWNO010000091.1 GCA_030612605.1 Armatimonadota bacterium | reverse complement strand
AAATTAATTGGAAATCTGGTTCACGATTTTTTCACAAAAACCTGGCAGCAGATCTTGAATATTTCTGAGGATAATAAAATTAAATATAACTTTCTTAAAGCAGATTTCAAGCTGATCGATGATTCCATCAGGGTTGTTCTTTCCAAAAATGAATTCAAATACAAATCTCCTCATAATTTTTCTAATTTCTATTTTGAAGAAATCTTCATTCCAATCCTACACGACTGTATCCGCAATTTCTTTTTCCGGCTTCATAACGATTTTGAGCTTTCAAATAAAGAAATCACTGTTTATCCGGAATCAGGTTCAACGCAAGAAACATCTTTTATGATTCTGGATGGATTGAATATTTATCTTCGTGGTAGAGCTGACCTGAGAATCGAATCTGAAAAAGGTTGTCTAATATTCGATTATAAAACCGGTAAAATCAGCAAAGGGAAAAAACGGAAATTTGAAAAACAGCTATTATTTTATGAACTATTGTACTACATTTTGGTAAATCCGGAATTATATGAGCAAATCCAATCTTATATTTTCTTTACTGAAGACAAGCAATTGCATTCTCAATCATTTAAAAAGAAATCAAAAAGAGAAATAATTGTGGAATTCAAAGAAGAAGTGAAAACTATATTTGAAGAATTACTCCTAAATGGTTTTGAAATTGCCCAAAAAATCGATCCGTATGATATTATTGAAATCTCTCGAAAAGACCTTTTTCCATCCAAAAAGGAGCTAAACCGGTGATCCGAAAAGTTATCAAAGCAAGTGCCGGAACTGGCAAAACATATCGGCTTTCTCTCGAATTTATCAGCCTGATTCTGCAATATAAAAACCAGGTGAAATTCGATGAAATCATGGTGATAACTTTCACAAAAAAGGCAACTGCAGAGATTCGACAGCGCATTTTTGAGCATTTACATTCTATCGTTCAAAATAATGAAGATGGGAAAAAACTAATTGAAAACATCAAAAATATCAATCCTGAACTTCGTTTTGACACAAATGATTTTGAGTACATTCAAGCTGTTTATAATGAGATGCTTACAAACAAAAACAAACTGAACATCAGCACAATAGACTCTTTTACAAACACTGTTTTCAAAGGTATGATCGCTCCTTATCATAATGTTTCGGATTATCAAATTGACCCGGAAATCACCAGGCAATATCTTCCCGAACTCTTTGATGCGATCCTGCAAAAAGAACATTTGGATAAATTTCATGAAATTTTCTTCGAGGCTAAAACCAGGAATTTAACTCAATATAAAGAATTTATAAAAAGTATAATTAGAAACCGCTGGTTCTTTCATTTAGCTCAAAATACACTTCTGTTTGATGAAGAAAAAATTACAGAAATCAAAACCGGATATTTCAACCAATTTAAAATAAAAATTCTTGAAATTCTGGATGAATTTCAAACTTATCTGCAATCATATTTAAAAGAGAAGAGAATTCAAGCTGATTGGGAATTACTTCTTAATAAATCGTATTTTGAAATATTTGGAAATTTTACTGATTTGAGTAAAATCTCTATAGAAAATTTCGTTGAGGAATTTTCCAAAATATTTTGTTCAAAAAAGTTTATCTATCGAAATTACTCTCTTCTTTTGGAAGGTAAAAATTTCTGGAATGGCTCCAAACTTCTTAGAAAAAATGCGGATAAGGAAACCAAAATAAACCTTTTTGAAAAGCTAAATGAGCTTTATGAATTTCTTGCCAATTTTCTTTTTTTCGCTAAATTGCTGCCGGAACAAGAACGAATTAAAAATTTAGCTGAAATCCTTCTGACTAAATATGATGAGATCATCCTCAGGGAAAAAATCTTCACTTATGATGATATTTCCTATCTAACTTTCCGTTATTTATACGATCCTGAAATCTCGATTATTGATGATAGAAATGTTCTGAATATTTTTTATGAGCAGCTTTCCTATAAAATCCGTTTCGTGTTGATAGACGAATTTCAGGATACGAGTGTTTTACAGTGGAATATTTTGTATCCGATAATTTCTGAAATTTTGAGCGGTGAAGGTCAAAAACCTTTTGGTGGTGTGATCATTGTTGGAGACGAAAAACAGGCAATTTACAGTTGGCGTGGAGGAAAGCGAGAACTCCTGCTTAGAAGTCCGCAATTTTTGGAAATAACTGATAAACCTGAAATTTTAGATGTTTCTTATCGCAGCAAACCAAAAGTGATGAACTTCATAAATGAGCTTTTCAATAATGATTATTTCGTTTCTCAGCTTTCTCTGAATAAGATAAATTGGCAATGTGGAATGGTAAATAGTTCGCAAACTTCTGATGAAGGATTTGTTGAAATCCATTTAAGAAACCGAAATAATAAATCCGACAGAAACTCTTTATCACGAACTGAAATTTACCAGGAATTCATCAGAGAAACGATTTTCCCTCTTATCAAAGAAGGAGAAATAAATCCAGCTGAAAGTGCAATCTTAGCTCGCAAAAATAGAGATTTGAATGAAATTGCTTCAGTTTTAGATGAGTTTGAAATAGATTATATTTTAGAATCCTCCGCTACAATTTTTCTTCATCGTGCTATAAAACCTGTTCTTTTCCTCTTCAGATTTTATGTTTATGATGATGTTTTTGAATTGCTCAAATTCTTGCGTTCAGACCTTGTTTTGATACATCCAAAAGATTTGAAGAAAATCTTGATACTCCTGCAGAAAACCAAAAATTATGAGGAGTTTTTTCAGGAATATTCTGATAATTCTTTTTTAAATAGAATTGCAAATTTGAAAAATGACTGTAACTGCATGAATCTACTTTCTTTTGTTAAACTTATTTTTGAACGGTTCAGGATTTCCGAGATTTTCAGATCTGAAATTGATATTAAAAATATCCATAAATTCCTGGAGATTACAGCAGAATTTGAAAAGCAAAATAAGGAATATCCATCCAATCTTTCCGGTTTTCTCAGGTTTATCAAAGCAAATGAAGATAAAGAAGATTTTTATCAAGCTGGCTTGAATGAAACAAATGCTATAAAATTGATGACTATTCATAAAGCAAAAGGTCTGGAATTTGAGACTGTTTTTTCTGTTTTTGATCTTTCTGCAAAAATAGGCGGAAATTTTAAAAAACTGAATTTCTATACTGAATTCAATGAAAATTTTAAAGGGATAGATGAGATGTTTATAACCTTTAATTTCGATAAAGTTCTTCAAAAAGCGTTTAAAAAGGAACTCTTTGAAAAATCTGAAATTCGTGAAAAAATCGAGGAATTAAATACTTTTTATGTTGCTTTAACCAGGGCAAAATCTAATCAATTTATTTTATTCTTGTATGATACTAAAAAGGAAATTGAACCATATATTTTTGAAATTGAGAAAAAAGAAAAACCTGCGTTTCTGATGTTTTCTACACTTTACAAAATGCAGAAAGAAATAAAAATATCGGATTCTCATCTTATTAGTCAGATTGGAAAATTAGTTGAACCGGAAGAAGAATCTCCACCATCAAATACAAAAAAGAGTGAAATAAATTTTTCAGAATATTTCTCGATTTTCTCAGAGAAGATGTTAGAAGCAAAACAATCTCAGCAAATTTTTCAAAACTACAAAAAATCAATTTTGGAAGAAAGGAATATTTTGAAGGGAATTATCGCACATTATTATTTGTCATTTATTTTTGAAGATACAAATGAAAATCGCCAAAATGCTTTGCATCGGACAGTCGCAGATTTTGGTGGATTATACTCAAAAAATAAAATCATAGAAATTTCTAAGAGAATTAATGCCTTTCTCAACAAAGAAAACGAATATTTCCAATATGAAAACTGGGACAGGATTTTTAATGAGCACATCATTTTCGATGCTGACGGCAAAGAATATCGAATCGACCGCTTACTTGTGAACACCCATAAAAAGGAAATTATGATTCTGGATTTTAAAACGGGTGAAGATTTTAATGAAAAACAGATAGCTGAATATAAGCGAATAATTGAAGAACTGCCAATTGTTAAGAAGGAAAATTACAAAGTCGATGCGAAATTTCTATACATAGAAATTTAATTTGACAATAATTTTGTTTTGATAACTTTCGATGGCAAGGAAATCGAAATGGATAAAAATGAAATATTTAATTATCTGAAAAGCAATAGACAATATTTAAAAGATAATTTTCATCTCACAAAAATTGGTTTATTTGGTTCGTTTACTAAAGATATGCAAACTGCTGAAAGTGATATTGATCTTTTAATAGAGTTTGAAGCTGATACGAAAAATATCTCAGATATAAAAGAAGAATTGAAGCATATTTTGAAAAACAAGTTTGATCGAAATGTGGATATTTGCCGGGAAAAATACTTAAAACCTTATGTGAAAGAACACATTATTCGGGAAACTATTTATGTTTGAAAAAGAAAAATACAATCTGTTTGCTATTTTAGAAGCGATAAATAAAATTCAGAAATATTCCGGTTCTTTTTCTGATGCTGATGAATTTTTTGCAAATGAAAAGAATTTTGATGCTGTATTGATGAATTTTATTGTTGTTGGCGAAATGGTTGTAAGAATGAGTGATGAATTTATCAACAAGTATAATGATATAGATTGGTTTAGAATAAAAGGATTTAGAAATATTGTTGCTCATAATTACTTTGGAATTGATGCTGAAGAATTATGGCAGATAATAAAAAATAAAATTCCTGCACTTAAAGAAGAAATTGAAAAAATATTAGCGAACACAAAATAATATTCCGTTCTTTATAAAGTTAAATGAGGATTATCTCTCAGACTTATCTAATATAAATGATCCTTTAAGTTGTTGCATCCAATTTACTTAGTTCTGATACGAAAAACCGTCAATTTTTCAACCAAGCAGAATAAGTAGAAGGAATGCGTCCGAATGGACGCACTTTCTTCGCTTTGCTTGGTAGGTATGACGGTACCTCGTATCAGGGCGTAATGAAGGTTGCGTCCTTTTTTTGTTTGAATTGATTGTGAAAAATGAGATAGCATTTATATTTTATGATGGGAAAGATGTAAAAAAAATATAATTATTTTAAATAAGAGGTATTAAAATGGATGAAACTGAAAAAGTTGGTAAGGCTGGAGCAATAGCAATAGCTATTGTTCTTTTAATTTCTATAATTATACTTATATCGTTATATCGTAGTTGTGCTAAAATTTTTGACATTGAGCCATTAACGGAAGCGGAAAGAGAAGCAAATAGGCGAGAAGATAGAAGAATAATTGAAGAACATCGTAAGACAAAACAACTACATGAAGATTTACACCATTTATATGGTGATGAAATTTATGATAAATAAAAAAAATAACAAAGGGAGTAAGTATTATGCAAAAAGCAAAAATGGAAAACTATGAATGTAAAAGAAAAAGCGAAACATTTAAAATGGTGATTCCAATATATCCGTGACTTCTGTTGATACTGATGCATTTAGTGAATCTATTACAAAAAAAGCATAAATATTTAAGACAGTATTTGAAATAAAGGAGACGACAGAAATGAGAAAAATAATGGATTATAAAATAATAGAATTTAGATATGATAATAAACCTCAACATAGTTATAAAGTTTCTATTGAAAAAGAAATCAGGGAAGCAATTAGAGATGGCTGGGTTCCAATTGGAGGTATTTGCACCATACCTGATTCAGGATGCATTTATCAAGCAATGGTAAAACATGAAAACAAATAGAAAGAGATTGAACAATGCCATTAGGTCTGCAATGCCCAGTATGTAATAATGAAAACACTCTTTATATAAAAGTACTTTATGATTCAGGGACTGTTCGGGGAAATTCAACATCATACACAACTGGGGAAAATATAATTAGAATCCCATTAACTATTAAACACTATACAATTGATTAATTATTAATTATAGTGAATAAGGAAAAAGCAATGGAAAATAAATGTTCAAATTCTAAATGTATTCATTTTTATCCAAATAGATCATTTGGCTGTATTAATGAAAATATTGCTCTCGAGTGTCGCATGGAACATCCAGTTTATCAAACTGAATGGTATCAGGTTAGAAATTCAACAGGTAAATATGTTTACAAGTGTTTCAATTGTTACAGTGATCTAACCTTAAATGATAATTACAGATGTCCCGCTTGTGGTCGTTTCATTTGTCCGGCATGTAATAAATGCTTCTGCCATGCTACTGATGAACAGAAAGCAGCTTGGGAAGAAAGGAAAAAACGATATTAACTAAGGAGAATAGTGTGAAAAATTTAATTCTAATTTCAATATTAATTCTTATTATTTTAGTTGGATGTGAAGAAAAAACTACCGAAACTTCATCGGATGAGAATGAAGCTCATTTTTCGTATCCTTTAGAAGGGACAACAGTAAGTGGACATATTTATTTTAAAGTATCTGGAACTAATATTGATAAAGTACATTTCATTTTTCATAGCCATGTTACCACAGATGAAACGGAACCTTTTCAAAGGTATTGTATTACTTCTAATTATTCTAATGGAGAGCATACAATTCGTGCATCTGTTGTATTTGAGGATGAAAGCACAACTAGTTTTACAGTAAAATTTTGGATAAATAATTAGTGTTTTTTTATTGAATAAGATTCAATAAATCGATCCTCTCCTGATAGAAGAGGAGAATTTCCTCTCCGGCAGCTGCCGGAGAGGATTAAGGTGAGGTATTTACTTCGAAAAAGCAGTATAAATGCCAGCAGCTAAATCGTGCAGTTGCTTCACATCTTCTTTGGTGAAGTAACCATCCTTAGAAGCAAAAATTATTTCTTTGATTGATTTAACATTTTCCAAGGAACTTGTAAAATATTCTCTTTTGAGAACATCTTCATCGCTGAGATTTGGCAGGTCGTGCAATAATGCTGTAATAATGGTAGGATTATACAATGGTTTTGTTGCTTCTTTATCAGGAATATCTTCCATTAGAACTGCTGTAACATTATTAAGCCCGTTTATCCAGCCGCCATATTGAATAAGGATAACAGAATCATAACTTTCCATTTTGTAAAGTTCATCTAAGATTGTAACTTTGTAATCTTCCATTTTCTGTTCGATCTTATCCCATTCACCTTGTTCAGATAAAATGCCAAGTGAATCTGAAAGGCGTAGAAATTCAGCGCTTACGCCCAATAATTCTGCATATTTCACCAGTTCTTTAGTCGTATTCATTAATGCGGTTTTGTTTTTTGCTTTCAGCCCAACCAGAGCATCAGCTACACCTGCTCCCAGATTAAAGGCAATTTTGTCTAAAGTATTTGGAGCCGGTTTTTTCTTATTATCCAAAACTTTATTGAAATTAACATCTCCCAATTTCTCCAAATCGGAAAGAATGATTGAGAATGGCACTTGAGGTGTGATATACATTTTTATTGTTACTTTTTCTTTGGGAAGTGGTTCTTCTTTAACTTCCTTTTTCCCGCATCCGATAAAAACCAAAACAAGAACTAAACAAAATACTAATAACTTTTTCATTATCTCCTCCACAAATTATCTTATTTTAAAGGTTCTGCAAGATTTAATTTCTAACTCACCCTCGGTCCCTCTCCGGCAGCTGCCGGAGGGATGACTTCATTTTCCCCTTCTCTTTGCAAGAGAAGGGGTTAGGGGATGAGTTGAATAATTGAATTTTCTGATATTTTCTCATTATTCTCAAAAAACACTCTATTTTACAGAACTTATTATCTTAATTTTCGTTTGAAATAGAATTGTATGGAAAAATATGTCAATAAATTAATTATAAATCCATAAAATAAAATTATCAAAACATTCATATTATAGGTTTTGAAAACCTTTCCGGCAAATATTTTCATACTGCTCAGAAAGTAGTTTTTCTTATTATTATAGAATTTACCGTCAATGATATCAACGGCAAAACTGATTTGTTCATTAACGAATTTTTTGGTTTCATAATTTTGTAATATTTTTGTTTTACCTTTTTTAATTCTCTTTTTTGTTTCTAAATACTGTTTTTGTGTGATTAGATTTTCTTTTTTTAA
>JAUWNO010000504.1 GCA_030612605.1 Armatimonadota bacterium | reverse complement strand
GATCTATCAATAACACGACCCAGCCTGTTAGTGAATGAGAGCAGTAATAATCCCACGCCGGAAATCAAAACAATCGGTGAAATCAAAGATTGCAAAAGCTGAATTAAATGTTGAATATTATTCATTTTATTACCTAAAGATTTTAACAGCGAACAAAGAAGAACTGCTGTTGATTTGCTTGTTCCTCCCGAAAGCTTTCGGGGCGGGTGAGAACACAATTGAATATAAAATTTCATTTTGCTGATTTGGTAAATCATAAATCATTTTATTCAAATAACTCCATTTGGCTTTCTTTTCCTTCTTTGAGATAAAAATAATTTTTTCTGTTTTTTTTCTTCCTCTCGATATAATCCAATCCTGATAATATTTTAGACAAATTTGTCTGCTCTATCCTTATTTGTAATTTTTCTAAAATTTCTTCGCCGGAAAGTAATTTTGATGATAGAATTTCTTTTAATCTTGTTTGAAGATAAGATGATTCTTCGGTTAAAACATTCCCCTCAGAATCGACAGGTTTTGCTCCTGCCAAGATCAGAAGTTCATTCGCAATATTTTCATCTGGTTTTGGTTTACGCACATAAATATTCCGTCCTTTTTTCAATCCATCAAGAACACCCGACCAGGTTCCACCTTTGGAATCAGATTCAGCCACATAGATAGTTTTAGCAAGCCCGTAAATATAAACATTTCTACTCATTGCCAATCCTGCAGACCAGGGAACTTTGGGATGAAAAGTACTTAAAACCAGAACATCACCTTGCACGATTTGCGAATAATATTTTCTGAAACCGCTGCTGAAAGTCATAATTCCCTGCGGCAAAACGATAATGCTGTGACCTGCGACTGCGAGTGTTTCATCTAATGCTTTTTTATCCACACCTTTGGCAAAACCGCTGACAACAACTTTGTAATCTTTGGCACATTTTTGTGCGATAGTTTTGGTGAATAGTAGAGAAATATCGGAAGCATTCCTCGAACCGACAATCGCTACCGTTTCTTCTTTCAGCAATTGTTTATTTCCTTTTACATATAAAAGAGATGGTGAAAATTTTAGTTTAAGATTTGCTTTCAAGGTTGGAGAATAATCTTCGGAATCGATGGTGATGATGTTATAGCCTTGATTGATCAAACTTTCCGCCAAAAAGGAGTAGTTTGGTAATTCCTTTTTAGCATTTTCCAGATCTTCCGCTTCTTTTGAATTAAGATCAAATTCGTTTTGCAGATCATTCTTATCAAAGCTAAAAAAATCCGCAAATGTCATCTTCTTTTCCTGCAAAATATCAATGATCAATCGATTGATCCGTTCCGTTCTCCATCTCGGCAGATGAGCAAGTGCCATCCAATATGAAGAATCCTGCAAATTTTCCATTATATATCACCACCTATGGTTTTTGCGATTACTAAAGGAGCAATTTTTTCTGCTCCAATTTTTGTAAACATTTTTGCGATTTCTTTTATGGTCGCTCCGCTGTCGAAAATATCATCGATCAATAAAATCTTCTTTCCGTCAATTTCACCTTTATAAAAAAAAACATCTTTCACATTATCCCATTTCAATACATAATTCTGAAATATTTTCTGCGGTTTGGTTTGATGAGTTTTTTTTAATTTATCGGAAAACGGAAACCTCAAAGTGCTCGCTATTTTATAGGCAAAGTTTTTCACCAGATCACCGGATTCCGTAGGTGGAACATACACGACCAGATCGAATTTTTCATCTCCGAATTTATGCCTGAAAGCTCGCAGAGTCAGAACTAACAGATGATTTGGGAAGTCTCCTCCATTCTCATATTTACAGCGATGAATAATTGCTCCCACATTGGAAAACCCGTAATATGACGCAGCGATTCCATTTACAATATTACTACTGCTCATTTCAACATCAAGTTCGGGATAAAAATTTTGTTGGAATTTTTGGATT
>JAUWNO010000006.1 GCA_030612605.1 Armatimonadota bacterium | reverse complement strand
TCAAAATTTTCAGGATTGCCGAACCACCTTTATTTAAAGAAAAAGAAATCTGCGTTTTCGGACTGCGTCCGGCGTTAGACGGATTGAAGGGGTTGGGATAATTTTGTGGAAGAGATAATGAATTTAGTTCGTTTATGTAATTTTCCTCTATTGAATTTATTAATAGGTCTTTTTTCATAAAATAAATATCAGATTCGGAAGGATCGTTACTATTAAAATAAATTAAGTAAAGTTTATTATTAAAAATTTCTAGTCTCGGTAATGATGCAACATTTTCGCTTTCTACAATGATTGTTCCTTCCCAAATACTATCAATATTAGTATAATAAACCAAATTATAAACGATATCGATTCCATTATCATATTTTTCTTTTTCAACAATATGAACAAAATCATTATTATCAATGGCAATAACTTGCCACCATGGATCTTCAACTAATATTTCCGGTTCAGTGAAGTTTAAACCGTTAAAATAGGAATAAAGGGTACCATCATTGGGAGGAACATTATTGGTTACGTATTGCCGCCAGACAAGGTGGGGAAATTCATAGGAGTCCAGTGCAATATCCTTGCCCTGCCAGGATGTATCGTCAGCTAAAATTATTACATCTTCCCAGTTATCATTTTCATAATTATATCTGATGTAAGATGCCATGTCTTGCATACCTGGGGAACTATACGAAATTATACAATGTAAATTACCATAACTATCACTTACACCTTCTACCAAACAGTACTGATCGTCATTAGGTCCATAAGGACAGATAACATTACTCCAGGTTTCACCTTCCAAATAACGATAATAGATTTCACCTGTAGAGCCTCCCCAATGCCAGAATACATATACTCTGTCATTATTATCAACTACCACGTCACTCATACCTACACCAAGATAATTCTCGCTTATGCAATACGGTTCATTCCAGCTTACTCCATCAAAGCGCATATAATAAATATGTGAATCGGATGTGTTTCCCACATTATATAGATAAGCCAGGTGCAGGTTATTTTGAGAATCGCAAACAATATGGGGCAAACTCATCCACATTTCGTTATTCTGGGTTATATCTTCGGGAGTACTCCATGTTTCACCTTCATTTTCGGAAAATGAATAATAGATCTTTCTGAAATTCGGTTCTAATTTATGTACCCAAACACAGTGAATTTTACCATTGTTATCAATACAGAAATTTGGATGCTCATCGATTCCGTCCATATTCGAAATATTGACTGGTTCAGTCCATTCCTGGGAATAAGATGAATTGAGAATGAAAAATGAAAATATTAACATAATAAGATATCGTATTATATTACTATTTCGTGTCATAAAATCTCCTATACAATCTTTAAATCAGATTAGAGATACAACTACTTTTTCACAAGATGTGGCTAATATAATAAACAGTTCGTATGTTGCTTTAGCCATCATACAACTGTTGTTGAACGAAGCAACGGATTCAGTCATATTTGATTCTCCTAAAAATATTTATTTGAGATTGCTTTTGAGGTATTTTCTGTCAAATGGAAAATAATATCTAACAATATTCTTTAAAAAAAATCACTCTTTTGTTACTGTCACTCCAATTCTTCAAATGGCATAATTGCCTGGATTGGATCGTACTGAATATTCCTATAAAATTGAATTGCTTTCCGGGTTCCAAGTTCTTTATGGATATCCGGAGTGAAAATGTTGGCATACATTTCAATATTAAAAATATCTTTTAAGAGCATCTCTTCAAAAGTCTTTTTCCTGGGATAATAAATCCGGGTAAAAGATTTGATTCCAGCTAATTCTGCTGCTTTTTGGATGGCATCGCTCATAAAACCAACCTCGTCGATTAAGTTATTTTCCAGAGCATCATCGCAGCTCCACAATCTTCCCTGAGCTATCTCTTCCACTTGTTCCAGGCTCATATCTCTGCCAAAAGCAACTCTTGCTTTAAATTCATCATAAGTCTCTTGTACACCTTGCCTGATAGATTCGATAACTTGCGGATCGATTTCAGTGAAAGGGTCTAAAATATTTGCATATTTACCTTTTTTAATCACATTGGAGTGAATACCGATTTTATCACCGAGCTTCTTAAAGTTAGGAATTGTGCCAACCACACCAATCGAACCTGTAATCACAAAAGGGTCTGCAAAAATATAGCTCGAATTACTGACAATATAATATCCACCTGAACCTGCAACATTTGCCATGGAAACAACAACAGGCATGATCTCTTTCAATCTAATTATTTTGTTAAGAATTATTTCCGATTCCAGGGCACTTCCTCCGGGACAGTCAACTCGAATTACCAATGCTTTTATGGAGCTGTCTTTTATGATAAGATCCAGGTTTTTATTAAATTTTTTAGCAGAAAGATTTCTGAAATCAGAAGATGTTCCTTCTTGAGAAATATTACCTTGAGCATAGATGACAGCAATCTTATCTTTTGTGAAGGATTTCTCTTTTGGAAGGTTATAATCTTTGTATGAAATTAAATTATGTTTTTTGATATTCAATCTTGCCAGCAGGTTTTCCCGGAAAATAAGCTCATCCACCAATTGATATTGAAGAGCATTATCTTTATTTATCATGATATCGGTTCGGTTTTCATAAATATCTTTTACATCATCAAAAGAGATATTTCTGTTTTCTGCTACAGTCGTGAGAAGTTCATCATAAATATCAGAGAGCAAATCTTCCAGACTTTTTCTTAATGGTTGAGACATTTCATTGAGGAAATACTGCTCGCCTGCTCCTTTGTATTTCCCTGCATGAATCACCTTGATTTCCACACCGATCTTATCTAAAAGTTCTTTGTAATAGATGATATTTCCGCCGATTCCAGTTAGTAGAATTCCTGCAGAAGCAGACGGATTCAAATATACTCTATCTGCAACAGAAGCTAAGAAGTAATCTCGGTTGCCGGAAATTTCCATATAAGCATGCACTTCTTTGCCCTTAGATTGGAAGTTTTGCAGAGCTTTCATTATTTCATGGGTTGTGGCAAGTCCAGCTTGAATCCAGGTTGGTTCCAATAAAATGCCTTTTATATTTTCATCTGTAGCAGCACGATTGATTTTGCGGATGAGTACATTTGAACAAATAGGTTTTTCAAAGAAAATCGATCTCTCAATTTCATTGTATTCAGTAATTTCTCCGGATAGATTCAAATGCAGATATGAATCCGGTTGGACTTTTACTTTTTTCTTGCCCAGATTTTTTAAGGAATGAAACCCCCAAAAAAGTAATGCAATCACGATTATGATGGATGTTAAACATCCAAAAGCAAACCATTTTTTTTTCATCTTATTTTCCTCCTGATTTTTTGAGTTCTAAAATTGCTCGTTACGAAAGTCCTCTTTCGTAATGCATTGTGCTCCCAAACAGAGTTTGGGAACAAGCTAAATTCAATTTCAGTTTTTTAATATTTTCTAACTCACCCTCGATCTTCGCCAAGGCTACGCCCTGACAGGTCGGTCCCTCTCTTTATCACAAGAGAGGGATGACTTCTTGCTTTTCTTATGTTCCTTCTCTTTGGAATATTTTTCATATTTTCATCAAAAAGAGAATGACAGCAGGATGAGTTTGGAGAAAGATCAACTTTAATCAGCATTTATATTCAAATCTTTAATCTTCCGCGAAAGATTACTGACCTGCAAACCCAGAACTTCTGCAGTTTTAGATAAATTATTATTATTCAATTTCAATTGAGTAGCTAAATATTTAGTTTCAAATTCTTTTTTCTTATCTTTAAAAGGAATAGTCTGATTCCAGAAATCTACTGTTTTGCCAGAAATTTGACCAAAATTGATTATATCGGAAATTTCAATTTCTTTTTTATCAACCAGGATATAAACTCTCTCAATGATATTTTTCAATTCGCGAACATTACCCTTGAACTGCCACGATTGCAATTCTATAATCGTTTCTGGCAGAAATGTCTTAAGAGCAAGTTGAAGTTCGGTAGAAAAAAATTCTGAATAATATTTTATCAGAATCGGCATATCTTCGGGATGCTCACGCAGTGGTGGAGTAACGATTGGAATCACATTCAACCGATAATAAAGGTCTTCACGGAATTCACCTGTTTGAACCAGGTTTTCAAGGTTTTTATGAGTAGCAGCAATGATCCTGGTATCTATTTTTTGAGTTTTATTTCCACCAACTCGTTCGAATTCACCTTCCTGGATAACACGCAGGATTTTTGCCTGAGCATTAAGATTCATATCTCCAATTTCATCTAAGAAAAGTGTTCCGCTATCAGCTTGTTCAATTTTACCTTTTTTAGATTTATCCGCTCCTGTAAACGCTCCTTTTTCAAAACCGAAAAGTTCGCTTTCTACCAGTTCATTGGGAATGGCAGCAGAATTGAATTTGATAAAAGGTTTTTTATCTCTTTTACTTTGATGGTGAATAGCAAAAGCAACAAGTTCCTTTCCTGTCCCGCTTTCACCGCGAATAAGAACCTTGGAATCACTCTGAGCTACTTTGGATATCAAAAGCAATAAATCTTGAATAGCTTTACTTTCACCAATGATTTTATATTGCTCATTAAAAGACTTTTTGATTCGAATATAATCTTGAGAAATAGATTTGAATTCCCAGGCTTTTTTAACTGCTATTTTCACTTTTGTGAGGCTGAGAGGTTTTTCCAAAAAATCAAATGCTCCCATTTTAATAGCAGTCACAGCTTCTTTTATGCCACTATGACCGGAAATCATAATTACGGTTGTATTGGCATCGATTTTTAAAATCTGCTCCAGGATATCCAAGCCATTTACATTTCCAAGTTTTACATCCAGCAGAATAACATCCGGTGAATAAATATCGAATTTTTCCAGACCTTCTGTGCCGGATAAAGCATAATCGCAATTATAATCTTCATCTTCCAAAATGCTTTTTAATGAAATACAAATATTTTTTTCATCATCAATAATTAATACTCTCATCGTTTCTCCATTTTTTGCCACTGACTTTTTTTATCCACGAATTACACGAATTTCTTTTTATAAAATAATTCATTTATTTTTTTGTCTGTGCTTTGTCTGTGTTAGTCTGTGGCTCAATTCTTTTTCTTTTTTGCCACTGACTTTCACTGACTATGCACTGACTTTAATTTCCATTTTTCCATATTGTTCATGTCCATCTGTGGTTAATATATTCTTCTCTTGAATTCAAGTTTTTCTCCAAAATTCACTAAAAGACCAACTCTTATTCCTGTTGCTTTCAGGTAATTTAGCAATTGAGCTTCATGTTGTGAATTCAGTGTGCTAATTGCTTTTATTTCAATAATTACCTTATCTTCTACAACAATATCAGCACGGAAGTTTCCAATTATTATTCCTTTATAATTTACTTTAATTTCTTTCTCGATATCGACTTTCAAACCAATATTTTTAAATTCAATTATTAATGCTTTCACATATACTGATTCCCAAAAACCTGCTCCCAATTCATCAAACACATTATAAAAACATCTTATGATTTTATCGGTTATATCGGAATATAGATATTTATTTTGCATTATCTTAGTACCTTTTCTTGCCATAGACTTTTTTTGTCTGTGTTTGTCAGTGTTAGTCTGTGGCTCATTTCTTTTTTTTTGAAGAATCACAAAACTTTAAATTCTTCAATAATAATCTCAAATTTTGTGCCTTTTTCTAATTCACTTTCCACTTTTATTTTACTTTTATTTATTTCAACAAGTTTTTTCACAAGAGCCAATCCCAAGCCGAGTCCTTTTTTCTTTTTGGAAAAATATGGTTCAAAAATTCTGGGAAGATCTTCTTCCGAGATACCTTTTCCATTGTCGATTATTTGGATTAGAATATTATCATTTTTAATGATATTTATATTTATTGGTTCATCCGGCAAGGAAACATCAATCGCATTCTGCAAGAGGTTGGTAATGATCTGGTAAAAATGAATCTGGTCGAATCTTATCAGGCAATTTTGAAAACCTTCCAATCTAATTTCATATTTATGAATGTACGGTCTGATGATGTCTTCAATTACATCTTTTGGATTGAATTCGCTGTATTCGGGGGTAGTGCTTTTGGCAAAATTCGAGAACGATTTAGCTAAATTGTGTAAATTATTGATTTCCTGGTTTATAATCTTTACAGCTTCGGGAAAAATTTCGTAGAATTTCTTTTCATCCGTAATGAATTTATCTTCCAATCTTTGAATTGAAAGTTGGATTGGAGTGAGTGGGTTTTTTATCTCATGAGCCAGAATCCGGGAAAATTCTTTCCAGATCATCTCTTTTTCAGCTTTCAATAATTTCTTTTGAACATTATCCAGTTCTCTGGACATACTGTTAAAAGACTGTTTGAGTTGCCTAATCTCTTTGAAGCCGGATTCTTTTAAATTTACGGAAAAATCACCTTTTCGGATTTTTGCTGTTGCATTCTGTAATTCTTTGAGAGGATGAGAAATTACACTGAAAATTAAAACAAAAATGATGATAGATACGAACATTAAAAATGTGAGAAAAAGAGCAGAATAGATTTTTGTTTCCCGCTTTATCACTCCTATTGACATTGAAGTTTCATTGAACCGATTTATAAGTTCACCAGCATTTTTTCTATCAGCTTCAGTATCATAAGAAAGTTCGGAAAGTTTTTTTTGGAAATTTATACTTTTAAAGGTCTTATTAATTTGTTCCAATTTGTGAATGAAAAAATTATTCAAGACCAGCAAACTTGTTAAATAAAGGGCTAAAAATAAAATAATTACACTGATCCTGAATCCAAATCTAACTTTCATCAAATCCTAAATCGATCCTTTTGTTGACTTTAGGCTTTTTAAATTTCCAGAGCATCATCATATCATATTCTTTTCCTAAAGTATCCAGATATATTGGTTTCAAATATGAAAATATGGTTATATTAATTTGCTCATAATTCAGTTCATCCACAAATTCGTATTCTACCTGGGAAATTGTTTCAATGAGTTCTTCATAAGAATTTGTTGAAATTTCAAAATTTTTCTCTTCCAGATTTACTGAAAAGTTCTGCTCCAATGGATCAAAAATAACAATATGTTTAAATACATTTGTATGAATAGTCTGATTTCCTGCTTTTATCTTAATATTAAAGAAAATTTCAATTTCTTTTCCACAGCGGAATATTTCTTCAAAATCATTTGCAAAAGCATCAACAAGTTCGGTTTTAACGACAATTCGATTACCATATAAAGTTGAAGTTATTTCTGCAAAACTGGCATTATTCCCTTCTGTTGTGGTCAGCACCATCATACCAAAGGAAACAATGCCTGTTAAAATCTTATCTGCTAAAGCTTGAAACATATCTCCTCAGAAAAAAAATAGTCTCTGTCATTTTTTTTGATAGAGACTATTTTTTCAGCTTATATTGTCAATTAAAATCCGAACCAGGGACCAATAACAAGCGTTAATCCATCCAAATCTAATTTCGGTTCATTTTCAACTTTAACAGATTCACCATTCCAAACACCTTGCCAACCCTTTGCAGAATAACTCAACATATATCCAGCTTCTGCTCGGAAAGATAACCAATCAAGAATCCTGTACATTAACATGAATTTAGGTTGGACAAGTATATAATCATTTTTCATTTTTAGAGTGCTTACATAATCATAATAATCATCCATTTGAGCATTCAGGTCTTCGTTAAAATCAAAGTTGCCCAGTTCTTGATTTTTGTCATGTTGCTGGATTTTGTATTGTGTATTTCCCCAACCAAGCATCATGCCAACAGAACCGATAATTTTTTTGGAAAGAGCAAATCGTTTATCTAAAGTTACACCACCAAAGCCGATTTCATATTCTGCTGTGCGGGAAATAGTATTGGTAACCTCCAGACTATCAATGAAATGAGTCCAATCATGTTTTGTTGTTTCTTTGTTGCTATAACCTGCTCCCATTCCGCCAATAAACCAGCCTTTTCCAACATTTCCTTGTCCGCCACCACCGTGGATCAGAAATCCTTTTTCAGAAAAAGTTTCTTCCTGAAAATCAAGTTCAGCTAACATCCCATTAAAATCTTTGAAATCTGGCATAAACCAGATCGGGAACCAGCTACCACCACCATCTCCAACAGAATATTTTTTCTTGATTTTGCCATCTTTTGTGATAATGATGTCTTTTTCTTTCTTGGGATGTAAAGTACCAAGGATTACCTTTGTGCTTAGAATTTCTTCACTACGGAAAAGAACAACTTCGACTTCATCACCGATATTTTTACTTTTAATTAAAGTTACAAGATGATCTTCAAATTTAACTTTTTTACCATCGAATTCCATGATGATATCATCTTTGATAATACCAGCTTCATCCGATGGTCCACCCTGAACTACTCCTGATACATAAACACCATAACAAGCTGGATAATGCATTTCATAAGCATCTTGAAAATCTAAATCAGATAGATAAACACCCATCTTTGGTGTATCCGAAGATTTCCTTTCGATAGAAATTATTGGAATTTCTTCCATAGCTTTATCAAGCTCTTCCATAGCTTCATCGAATTCTTCCATTGCTTCTTCGAGTTCTTCATCGACATTTACATTGACTTGAACCTCTTGAGCTAAAAGAGATAAACTAACAACTGATAAAACCAACACTAAAACTAAAATCTTTTTCATGATTCCCCCTTTTTTTTACTTTAACATAACGCAATCAGTGTGCCAATCAAAATAGAATTTGTAACTGCTTGATAAATATGGAAATAAAACTGATTAAAGATTTATATGATTGGATATGATTCTTATTAAAATGATAATAACAGGAAATGTATCTTATCAAAAATATAACATGAGTTTTAAACCTTGCGAATGGTTGAAGACCTTCGCAATGGTTGAATCAGAAAACACCGGAATCCAGTAGCAGCAAGATGAAAATACACTTGAATGAAAAATTCTATTTTGATTTCGACTCGTAAGGTTTTAATCAGGCTCAGACGGAAACGACGAGTCGAGACAAAGTGCATAATCAAGCTACCTCGAGTCGTCGTCACAAGCTCCCCCGATACAATCATTCTTCTTTACGGGGTAAACTTACAACTCGAAACAGGACTCTATTTAATTTCAGCTTTTTTGATTGCACCAAAAGATTTAATTGCACCTACAGGACAACCTTTAAATTTTTTACCGTCTCCATTTACACAAATTCCACAAGCTGTGCAAAGGTCAGCATCAATGACTGCAATACCATTTTCCATTTTGATGGCTTGTGCAGGACATTTTATTTCACAAAGTCTGCAACCAATGCATAGTTTTGGATTCACAATATAGTATTCTTTTTCTATAGTTTTTTTTTGCCAGAGAGGATTGCCTTTTTCATCTCTTATTGGGAAAAAAGAACCTTTCACTTGAATATTATGAACAATAATTTCTTCATCTTCTAATATTCCATAAATATTCAGACCAGCTTTAGATTTTAATTCGATTCCATTTTGAAAAAGAAAATCTTCCGGTGCTAAATTTAGTTTGAAGAAATCATCGCCTGTGTTCAAATACCAGTCGTCACCGATTTTTTTTAATGTTCCTTTATAATTGGTTGTTTCTACTTTTTGAGCAGCATTCAAAAAAACAATTAACAGATATATCAGAATTATAAGACTGATATACATTACTCTCTTTTTCATAAAATCTCCAATTTAGCAATCACAATTGCAATTACATCCACATTTTTCTTATGCGTTTTTATAGTAACGACAAATATATGTTGAATCTCCTGCGGTTTTTACCTGGAATTTCTTATTTGCTTCTATTGTGAAATTATCGAATTTGCTGTATTCATGCCAATTATCACAATCCGGAAATTTAATTAATAATTTCCCGCTGATTACTGTCATCATCTCTTTTGATGTTGTGCCAAATTCATATTCTCCTTTTGCCATTACTCCGATTGTAGCATCACAATCTTCATCTTTGAAAGCTAAAGATTTTACTTTTCCCTCAAAATACTCATTTACTTTGAACATAGTTTTGCTCCTTCTATTTTTCAAAAGGGATCTGCAAAATACCATTTGTTTGTCATTCCGTACTTGATGCGGAATCCAACATTCATTATTTCATTGGATTCCCGTTTTCACGGGAATGACAGATGAAACGAAATTTCTTTTTTGCAGAACCAATTTATTTTTTAAAGTTTTTTCAGATTTACATCTTGCTTTTTTATTTCTAAGTTTCATTTTCAATATTTATTCCTGATTTCCATTCCCGGTGCATTTTCCGGTCTAACAGCAAATCCGAGATTTTCGTAAAACGCCTGTTTACCATCTGCACAGAAAAGCTGTATATCTCTGATGTTATTCTTTTTACACTCATCGATCAATTTCTTCATTATTTCTTTTCCGATTCCCAATTCCTGAAATTCAGGAAGTACAATCACATCAAAAATGACAGCGTGCAGAAATCCATCAGAAAGTATCCTTCCAAATCCCACCAATTTATTTTTGAAATAAGCACAATAAATGAACCAACTGTTTTTTAATGTTTTACTAAGCTCATCTGCATTTATCTTATAATCTTCGTTCCAGCCCGTAGATTCAAAAAGTATAAAGTATTTATCTTTTTCAGGAAGTTCGATTCTATAATCTATTTTCATAATTATTTATCAATTTTTTGAAGATATTTTCCATAAACCCAACCTATTATAATCTTCGATTTAGCAGTGTCAAAATATTCAATAAGTACCCAATCTCCTGATTTAGTCTTTTTTTCTACGATCTGATTCGTTCTCAAAACCAATATTTTCTTTGATTTCCAGTCAGGTTGTACCCTCAAATTTAAAGGTTCTAAAACAACATATTTATCAGGTTTGATGGTTTCTTTCTTTTCATCTTCTTTTTCTTTCTCTTTTTCATCAATTTTTGGAGGATCAAAATCCTGAATAAACGCAATCGTATCATCTGTATAAGTGTCAATAGCTGTGATAAAAGTTTCTAAAAGGTCAATAATATCTTTGTCCATTCCGATGTTTTCATTTGCTTCATTTGGATTAAATCTCATTGTTTTCCTGAAAGAAAATTCTCTGAAATATTTTTGTTTGTTTATGATAAGTTCTACACCAACAGTAAGCTGCAAAGAATGAGTGAGTGCGCTCGTCAGAAAATTGTCGTTTATTGTCTCATGTTCAATATCATTAATGCTGATTTTTATTTCGTTTTCCGGTTGCACATTACTTTTGAATTTTGTATAAAACCACTCGTTTAAGAGGTTTTTAAAGGGTGAACACAAAGAATATCTGAATTTATTATCTAATCTGCGTTTTGTTATCTGAATGTTATCTGCCCTTGGATTTGAAGTAAAATGAAAAGAAAAACCTGTCATTTCTGAAGGTTTAATATTGTATCTGGCATCCTCCTGAAGTATCGGAGAAATTTGAATATTGCGGCTGCATCCAATTAAAATAATTGTAAGAAGAATAAGTATTTTTTTCAAAATTACATCCTTTTTTATCCACCACTGATAAGATGGATGATTTTTACATCAGCGTTTTCTGATACAATTTTTGTTCCATATTCATTTTTTTTTATCAGTTCTCCGTCAACTTTTATCACCAGCATTTTGAATGAGTATTTCATTATTTTCAGGATTTTATTGATCGTCAGATTTTCCTGCCATTCGATGGGATTGTTATTTACTTTTATGGTTTTCATATTTCCTTCTCAAATGTAGCTCATAGCTCTGCTTTGAGAGTATATTTTCACAAACCAGAGGTTTATGTTACATTAATAGCATTTCCAATACCAAATTTGCCTGCATATTCGCCACAATTCCAACTCTCGGAGCCATAGGGGAGATATCCTTTTGTGATTCAGTTTCTTCATCACCACAAATATAAAGATTATCGAACTTTTTTGTGTGGATTTTTTCATTCATTCCATATCCAGCTAATCCTGAAGCTGCAATTATCGGCTTTTCAGGGAATTCAGAAAGCCAGGTTTCAATTAGCATTTTTTTCATTTCTGCTTTATCGAATGCTTCCACCATAATATCGACATCTTTGTAGATCAATGAAATATTTTTTTCATCGAGTTTGATATGATGAATTTGATATTCTGAAAAAGGATTTATCTGCTTTAAATTCTCTAAAAGAGCAATAACTTTTGGTTTTCCAATCTGGTTCATGAAGTACTGTTGCCTGTTCAGGTTGGAAGTTTCAATCATATCAAAATCAGCGATAATCAGTTTTCCGATTCCAACTCTTGCCAAAGAAACAGCAACATTGGAACCCAAACCTCCGGCTCCTGCAATTCCGATAGTTGCTTTGCGGATTATTGGCAGGATTTTGGGATCGTGTTTGGAGAAGAAGTCATTTTGATTAATTTTCATAAACAAATTTTTCCAAACTAACAGCAATATCTGGAAAACTTTTTAATATCTTCTTATCCATCGTTATTAATGGAACATTCAAATCTTGGGCAAGTGAGACGTATTCGCAATCGTATGCAGAACAGCCACTTTGATCTGCTATTTTTAGAACATAAGATGATTTTACTTCAAATTCACGATTGTTCATAAAACTTTCTGCTTCTTCCATGATGATCAATGCTTTTTCCAGATTGATAATTTTCTTTCTCATATATAAAGCTAAAATATTTTGGAATTCGCTTTTCCATAAAATTGGAGATATCCAATGAGAATCAATGTTAAATAAAGTTTCTACAAGTAATGAATATTTTGTATGAAGATAATAATAACATATAATATTTGTATCGACTACGATCATAATCGACCTTTATTTTTTGCCAGATTAATTTCATCATTTGTGAGAATATGATGCTTTGTTAATTCTCTTAATTTTCGAGCATTTTCTAAATATTTGTGATGATCTATTCGGTGACTTTTCGTAGCTCGTTCAAAAATAGTGATAATTTCACTATTGATGCTTCTATGATGTAATGTAGCTAGTTGTTTAATATTCAAGTAAATCTCATCGGGAATATTTTTTACTGTAATTGCTGTTGCCATTTTTTACCTCCATTCTGGTTCCATTATGGTTACAATTTGGAATCAGTTGGAATTGAGTCAAGCCAAAAACTTCCGAAGTTTCGGAATGCTTTGGAAGTTTAAATTAGTTTTTCCTATTCAAAATAACTTTATTGTTAATTATCTATAAAAGGATTAATTATTCTTAAAGTATTCTCAATTATTTGATTATGCTGCATATCCTCAGAATAAAGAAATAAACAATTATTCTTCAGAGCTGATGAAATAATTAAACTATCCCAGATAGAATATTGATATTTTTTCCGAACATTCCAGGAATATTTGATAATTTCAAGATCAATAACTATCAAATGAGAAAATCCTAAAATCTCTTCGATCCTTTTCTGAATATCTTTATCTGAAATTTCATTCCTTAATAACACATTATAGAATTCATTTATTACTTGTGTGCTTATTGCAATATCTCCTGAAATATCTTTTAACAAAGTAGCAATTTTCTGTCTTTTTACAAGGTTGGAGGAATCTTCCATATAAGCATAGACAAAAACATTTGTATCGATAAATATTCTATCTTTCATGAATTTCCTCACGAGATGGAATAATTATCGAATTGACTTTTAAAGGATTGTCTAAAAATTTATATTTTGATATTTTATTTTTTTCTTCTTTGATCTTATATCGCTGTTTTAGAAATTGGAAAAAATCAAAAATTTCTTGTTGAGCATTATTTGGTAAAATCGAAATATCAAGAACTTGTTTTGATTGTCGCATAAATTACCTCTTTCTTCGAAAAGAATTTTCATTTCAAACTAATTCTATTTCTGAATTTATAAAAATAGAGTC
Organism: Armatimonadota bacterium; assembly: GCA_030612605.1. Lineage (GTDB taxonomy): Bacteria > Cloacimonadota > Cloacimonadia > Cloacimonadales > TCS61 > JABMPU01. The sequence goes on along the minus strand of JAUWNO010000006.1, from coordinate 4,472 downwards.
AAGCAAAAAAAACTTCCGAAGTTCTTGAAACTTCGGAAGTTTATAATCAATTAACCAGTTATCTTTTACGCTCTCTTCAAAACCTTAACAACTTCCGGCAGATCCATTCCCAGTTCTTTCATTTTCTCGATAGTTGGAATTCCATTGTCATCCCAACCTCGTCTTTTATAAACTGCATCACAGAGTTTCTGATAATCTGCTTCTCTCATTTTTCGAAGATAATCTCTTTTCTCTTTTGATGTTTTTCCTTCAATGTCATAATTCCATTTTTCGATGAGTTGTTTATCATATCTTTCTGCTCTGGATTCATACTCTTCGATTGTAACAGGTCCTGCGGAACGATAAGGGATTCTATCTGATTTTCGATTTCCATAACCAAGCCTGAAATTGAAAACTCTCTGGAAATTATAAACTCTTTCCGACTGACGGATAAGTTCGAATTTATCAATTTCTTTTCCGGTCATTGCAGAGAAGAAATTTACATAACCTTCCACATGACCCGGTACTTTTGCAGGTTCATCGGTTTCAGCATTATCAGCAGGTTCAACATCGTTCCAGGGAAGTTTGCACAGTCCCATCAAACCAAACCAGGTTCTGAACATCGGGAAGTAATGGAGTGCTTCTGCTTTGTCTGCAAAGGTTGGAATCTGGTTATTCACCATATCCATAAAGATAAGCCAGGCTTCGTCGTGCTGAGCACCTTTCAAGGCGAGTCCGTAACCACCCTGCATTGCGAGGGATTCTTTGGTCACATATTCGGAATATTCCAAGCCTTTAGCTTCCATTCCAATATCCTGCATAAATTGAATTTGTTCATCAGTCAGATCATATTTTTCAGCAAAAATTTTCTTCATCCTGCGAATCCCCTGACCCACAATAATTCCGAAACCATCACCTCGTCCCATTTGATGAAGGATTTCCATTGCAGCTTCTTCATTTCCAAATATGAGTTCCAGATCACCTGTTTTTTCTTTATCAAGAATTCCATTTTCAAAACATTCCATCACAAAAGCCAGACCTGTGGCATAAGAAATCGTATCAATCCCATAAGTATCACAATAGAAATTAGCTTCAATCACAAACTCAGGATTAAAAATTCCCAAATTAGCACCGCAGCCTGCAACAGTTTCATATTCCGGGCCGTCGACCAGCACTTTCTGTCCTTTGTATGGACCGGATTTCAATTCATAATTATCAATCGATTTTGCACAGGACATTGTGCAGCCGAGCCAGCATCCGTCAGGAAGCCCTTGAGTGAATTTAGATTTGAAAAAATCGGAGTGAAGTTTACCTGCTTCTTTATGAGAACCAAAGCGGTAATTCGTGGTTGGAAGCAGGTCATAATCATTCATAATTTCGGTTAGATGTGCAGTGCCAACTTCCCGCATCCTGCATTGTTGATCATCCAATAATGTCATTTCTTCAGTAATTTTCATACCAAATTTATCAATGCGTTTTTCATCTGCAGGTTTATTTGGAATATCAGTCATATAAATAGCTCCGGTCGGACAAATATTTGCACAAGTGCTACAACCAATACATGCTTCATAATGCTTTTCAAAGGGCATCACAACTCTGCGATTTTCTCCTCTTCCGGCAAAACCGATAATATCTTCCCAAACCATTTCCGAACAGGCATTCACGCAAAGTCCACAAAGAATACAGGCATTTTCCGAATAATCTACTAGTGGATGAACCATGCGCGGTTTTGTAACACCATAATCTGCTGCAAATTGTTTTATCATAGGAACATTGGGCCAGCGGGAGAGCATCATCTCCAGAAGCATTTTTCTGGTTTTCCGAACTCTATCCGACTGGGTGAAAACCTCGATTTCCTTATTAATGAGATAATTACATGAAGTAACCATTTTGATCTCATTACCATCATTAACATCAACTATGCAAAGACGGCAAGCTCCGTAAGCTTTAACAACTTCTCTATTACAAACTGCAGGAATTATTATATCCAGTTTCTTCGCAGCTTCCAGGATTGTTGTTCCTTTTTCAACTTCTATCTTTTTTCCATCTATTATAATTTCAATCATTGTTCCTCCTTTTTTTTGCTCACGGATGACACGGATTTAACGGATTTTAAAAATAATTTCTTATCCGTTTTATCCGTCAAATCCGTGAGCTAATTATTTTATCTCGATTGCATCGAATTTGCAGACTTCATAACAAATACCGCATTTAATACAAAGTTCAGGATCAATAATATGCTTTTCCTTAACTTTTCCTGAAATTGCATTTACCGGACATTTCTTCGCACAAACCGTGCAACCTGTACAATTTTCATTAACAGAATAGGAAATCAATTCTTTGCATACACCAGCAGGACATTTTTTGTCTTTGATATGAGCTTCATATTCATCTCTAAAGTATTTGATTGTACTCAGTACAGGATTTGCAGCGGTTTGACCAAGTGCGCATAAAGATGCTAAAGACATTGTTTGAGAAAGTTCTTCCATCAATTCGATATCACCATCTTTGCCTTCACCTTTAGTGATCCTGTCCAGTATTTGGTAAAGAGCTATCAAACCTTCACGACAAGGTGTGCATTTGCCGCAGGATTCATCTTTCAGAAAAGAAATGAAGTATTTGGCTACATCGACCATACAGGTTTTGTCATCCATCACGATCATACCACCTGAACCCATCATGGAACCTGCTTTAGTGAGACTATCGAAATCAACTGATAAATCCAGATGAGATGCAGGAAGGCATCCTCCAGAAGGACCACCTGTCTGAACTGCTTTGAATTTTCTGCTGTCGGGAATTCCACCACCAATATCATAAATTATCTCACGTAATGTGATTCCCATTGGAACTTCTACCAGACCTGTATGCTCTATATTTCCAACCAGAGAAAAGACTTTTGTTCCTGAGCTACCATTCCAGGGACTGTCAGATACATCACCACTGCCAATATCAGCAAACCACCCGGCACCTTTATCTAAGATCACAGGAATATTAGCCCAGGTTTCCACGTTATTTATGATGGTGGGTTTCCCTCTTAAACCGGAGATTGCCGGGACCGGAGGTTTTTGGTGTGGTTCACCAGCTTTACCTTGTATGGAAGAAATCAAGGCAGTTTCTTCTCCACACACAAAGGCTCCAGCTCCACGATGGATTTTTATATCAAAATTGAAATCCGAACCGAGAATATTCTTACCGAGAAGTCCCATTTCTTTTGCCTGTGAAATTGCAATTTCCAATCTTTCCAAAGCAAGAGGATACTCCTTCCTGATATATACAAAACCTTTGGAAGCACCAATTGCTTTTGCACCTATCAACATTCCTTCAATGACTGTATGAGGATCTGCTTCAACTATGCTCCTATCCATAAATGCCCCTGGATCTCCTTCATCCGCATTACAAATAATGTAAGGAATAACATTTTTTTCTTGTGATGTTTTAAAAGCAATTTCCCATTTCACACCAGTTGGAAATCCTCCACCACCTCGACCGCGAATACCTGATCCTTTTACTTCATCGATAATATCCTGCTGTTTCATTTTCAAAGCTTTTACCAAAGAATTGTAAGCTCCTCTGGCTATAGCATCCTCAATATTTTCAGGATTTATTATCCCTTTATTACGAAGAGCAATTAACTGTTGTTTACCAAAGAACTTGATATTTTCCATTTTTGGAATGTAATTTCCTGTTTCAATATCTTTATAAAGAAGTTTCTCTACATATTTTCCTTGTATCAATTTATTGATAATTTCAGGAATATCTTCTGGTTTAACTTTCTGATAAAAAATACCATCAGGTTGTATAACCATTATCGGACCTTGAGCACAAAATCCATTGCAACCAGTAGGAACTACCATATATTCGTTATCCAGGTTTCTTTCTTTCAATTCTTTCTCCAGAAGGTCTTTCAATTTAAAAGAACCGGCAGAAACACAACCTGTTCCAGCGCAAACCATCAAAGCGGCTTTGAATTTCTTTATTTCGTGTACTCTTTTTTCCCGGATATTATTCAGATCGCCAGATTGAATTTTATTCATTGTTCCCCTCCTTATACTTTGCCAGCAGTTTAGGAACATCAGCAACCTTAACATCACCGTAGAGATTATCACCAATAGTGATTACAGGAGCTAAACTGCAGCATCCAAGACAACGAACGCCTTCTAAAGAAAATAAACCATCAGAAGTTGTTTTACCGATTTGTATTGCCAGTTCGCGCGTGAAAGAATCTAATATTAACGGAGCTCCTTTTACATGACAAGCAGTTCCAATGCACACCTGGATTTCATATTTTCCGCGAGGAGTTAAGCTGAATGATTTATAAAATGTTGCGATATGATACAATCTCGCGAGAGGAACTTTGGTTTTGAGAGTAACTTCTTCCAAAGCTTCCCTAGGAATATATCTGAATTCGTCCTGAATATCCTGCATCATTTCGATCACGAAATCAGGATCTGCATTCCATTTTTGTATGATTTGATTTACTTTTTCCATATTAA
>JAUWNO010000106.1 GCA_030612605.1 Armatimonadota bacterium | reverse complement strand
AAATACAAATCTCAAAAAACAAAATCCAAATAAATCTCAATATTCAAATGCCAAACAAACAATTTAAAATTCTTATATTTAACATTGGTGTTAACGATTTTCTGCCAAAAAAAACACGAATATTAGAAATAAGATACTAACAAAACATTTTTTTTCATAACTCCTTCTTGTAAATTTTTCATAACCTTTTTTCTGTTTGGATATCAAAGAAATGAGCTTTTTTCATATCAAATGTAATTTCGATTTTTTCATTCATTTTGGGAAGCTGTTTTGGGTCAAACCTGGCAGTGATATTGGAATTTTTTGTTTTGAGGAACACAATGAATTCATTTCCCATTGGCTCCACAACTTCGCAGATAGCTTCAATTTTTTGAGGAAATTCTGCCATTACATCAAAATTGGAATCATAGATATCTTCCGGACGTAAACCCATAATTATTTCATAATATTTTTCAATTTTGTTTTTCATTTCAGAAAAGACTTCTACCCGAAAGCTGCCTTCATCAAAAAAGGTCTTATCGTTTTCTTGAACGATTTTTCCCTTGAACTGATTTATGGAAGGACTGCCCAGGAAACCAGCTACAAATAAATTCACAGGTTTGTTATATATTGCAAGAGGGGAATCGATTTGATGAACTTTTCCATCTTTCATCACCACGATTTTATTAGCCATGGTCATTGCTTCTACCTGGTCGTGAGTTACATAAATTATGGTGGTGTCCAATTTCTGATGGAGTTTGACTATTTCTGCTCGCATCTGCACGCGCAGCTTGGCATCCAGGTTGGAAAGCGGCTCATCAAAAAGGAAAACCTTGGGATGACGCACAATCGCTCTTCCCAAAGCAACTCTCTGTCTCTGCCCGCCGGAAAGCTGTTTTGGTTTTCTGTCCAGAAGCTCTTTGATTTCCAAAAGGGAAGCAGTTTCAATAACGGTTTTTTCGATTTCCTCTTTTTTGAATTTTCTCAATTTCAAGGCAAAAGCCATATTATCGTAAACTGTCATGTGCGGATAAAGAGCATAATTTTGGAAGACCATGGCAATATCGCGGTTTTTGGGAGGAACATCGTTTACAATTCGTTCTCCGATGTGAATCTCACCGGAACTTATCTCTTCCAGGCCGGCGATCATGCGGAGAGTAGTGGATTTACCGCATCCAGAAGGTCCCACTAAAATCACGAATTCTTTATCTTCAGCTTCGAAAGTTACATTCTTAACAGCATGGAAATCATTATCAAAAATTTTATCAACGTTTTTTACAAGAACCTTTGCCATTTTTTTCCTATATTTCAGCTTATTTGTTACGCTGAATAGAAAACTCAAATTTATGAAATATTGTCAAATAAAAAAAGTGATTCACATTTTGAAGTTCCTGAAAATATCAGATCGCGAATCAGGTTCATCCTTTTCATTTTTGTTGAATAAAGGAAAAGCGACCAATAAATAAAGTCGCTTTTCAATCTCTATAATCTTATTATTAGAATTTTACTTGGTGTAATGTTCCTTTGATCCTATTTCAACAACAAACATTTTTTTACAGATTTATATTTTCCATTCACATTAAATTTATAGAAATAAATTCCACTTCCAACTGGCTGGTAGTTATCATCTCTTCCATTCCAGATTAATTTATGAAATCCTTTTACAAATACATCTTTTGTTAGTGTTTTTACTTTTTGACCCTTGATGTTATACACTGTTAGTTCTACTTTGCTTTCTTCTGGTATTGAGAAAGATATTGTTGTGCTGGGATTGAACGGATTCGGATAAGCATTGAATACTACTCCTGAGTTTGGAATTGAATTTTCATCAACTTCAATATTCGGATCTTGTTCCACGAGACCGCTGTGACCACCAAACACAAATACCTGCCCGTAATCCGGATAAGAATCATTACCTTTAGCACCGGCAGCTATATCATCATAACCGTCATTATTGAAATCTCCCACACATTCATTAAAGCCTAAACCTTCATAATCATAAAACCACTCATAATCAAAAGTGCCATTTTGGTCACCAAGAAAGAAATAGAGATAACCACCTAAACCAAAATATTGATATATTTTAACTAAATCTCCTTTTCCATCACCGTTCAAATCACCAAAAGCAGGAGTAAACCAAGCAAAATAGAACAAATGTGAGAAACTATCCCAATCAATTTGTTCTCCTCCTCTCCATAGGCGGCATCCGCCTTCTTCCGGTCCTGTAAGTTCATAACCGGAGATTACAAAATCATCATATCCGTCATTATCCCAATCTCCTGCGGGAGCTAATTCTGCCCATTGATTTGGCATTAGTAGATCCAAAGAATAATCGGGTATCGTATCTTGAATTGAACTTCCGAAGAAAAACCGATTATGGTGGCTGAATAGGAAACTACCATTGGGTTGTTCTACCGGTTCTCCTTCATAATAATAAGAGAAATCATCATATCCGTCTGCATTTACATCACCCAAACCACGAAATCCATATCCATTTCTTGTCTCTAAATTTTCCACAAAAGGGACCATTTCAAAGCTGCCGCCATAAACGATATAATATGATAATATATCACTTATTTCATTGGTAATGCCGGCATCGTCATAACCGTCTCCGTTTATATCTCCAAGTGGGTTAACTCTGACTTGAGTAGAAGTCATTTCATAGATGTAATCCGGAATTGTATCAGGTTCAGTTCCACCAAGTAAAATTTTGCACATTGAGTTGAAGATACCAGCTTCGGGATTTGTTTTTTGCGTATATCCCAAATCGTCACAACCATCTCCATTCATATCACCAAGATTGTTGATATTCCACAAATTATTATTTACAATCAAATTTGTATCTACAAGTGTATAAATTGATATATCAGGTATTTCAGGTAAACCATCATTAGAACCAAAATAGAAATATAAACTACCTCTGTGCATATGATAATTCTCATCCAAATAATGCATTGTTGCACCTACAGCCAAATCATCAATTCCATCACCATTAAAATCAAGAGTTGTTGTTGCATATCCAAAGTGATCATCTTCTTGTTCACCTTCAGCTTGCCAGATAATTTCTATCACATTTTCAGCATTTAACAGAATTTGATATAAAAAGATAATAATGAATAATGTAAGAATTGTTATTAGTGTTTTCATCTCTATTCCTCCGTTTTCAAAGTTTTATCTTATTCCTGTTTAAGAAATACAATGAAACTCTGCAAGAAATTTATGTTATTTAAGCAAAGTTACTTTCTTTACAGACAGCAATCTACCGTCTTCGACATTAACAAGCTTACAATAATAGATTCCTGAAGCCTGATTTTCTGCATTCCATATAATGGAATGTTTTCCTTCTCTTTGACATTCATTTACAATTGTTTCAATTAATTGTCCTTTGATATTATAGATTTGAAGTTTAATAATTCCCGGATGAGTAATTTGATAGTATATTGTTGTCTTTGGATTGAAAGGATTTGGAAAGTTAGACATTTTTATTTCATCAAATGAATTTATTACATTATCTACATAATTAGAGTCAGGATTTTCATAAATGTTTAGATGAGGTGCTTTTTCAGGTTCAATCATATTTTTCCTAAATTCAATTATATCGTACATACTATCACCATCGGTATTGATTTCAAATCCTATTCTAAATTGAGATTTATTTCTTTCATATTCAATATCATTTAGAACCTGTGTTGTTACATCAACAATGATATAACCTGTTTCTGGGTTATAAACTTCAGGGATTATGAAGGCGCATTTTGATTCCAGTGTCTGTGGATCACCATAATCACCTGCAGCCCAATCTCCTAAATCAAGATAATTTCCAAAATCTACATGATCCACACAGCACTTTATTGTATCACCACCAGGCACATCCCAAACTGGCCATTCTCCCCAAATGTCATTTCCAACTATACCACTAGTAGCACCAGTTCCTGACCATAATATTAATTTGATAGAATCTATTTCGTTTTCAATATTCAAACTATCCAATAAGAAAGTCAGATATGTCCTGAAAACTGCATTTGGCACATATGGTGGTATCCAGGGCACACCTGTATCACCCGTAGTTAAAGCAAGAAAATCAACTTGAAGTTCATAGTTGTAATTGAAGTTACTTATTTCACCTGTCAATGGTGGACCTGCTACAAAAATTGTATCAATAATTGTTTCTTGAGCGTAAATTAAGACTAAAGAAAAAAGACTAAAGACTAAAATAATTAAGATTTTTAATTTCATTTTTTCCTCCCTGTCATGGCTTAGCGTAGCGAAGCCGGACTATTTTAATAACAGGCATTTGCCTGTTTGGGTTTGTGTTCCAACAGTAATTTTATAGAAATAAACGCCGGAACTATGATTTGATGCATCCCAGGTTACAGAATGTGATCCTACATCCTGGATTTCATTTACGATAGTTTCGATTAATTGTCCTTTTATGTTGAAGATCTGTAAAAGAATGTTTGAGTTCTTATGTATTTGGTAGTTAATTGTTGTTGTTGGGTTAAAAGGGTTAGGATAACAATGAATAATTAAGTTATTTACTAAAAGGTTGTTCTCTACTCCAACATCGTTAGATAGATAAAGCTTTATTTGAGGTTTCCCTGTATCGTAGAATTCACTAGTTGTAAATGCTAAATTATCAGTCAGACCATCCCAATCAGTATCTATTTCAAAGGAGACGCGATATTGGTTTATTGTCCGTCCAAGACTGTAATCCTGTAAAACACTGGAAGTAACATTCAAATATCTATAACCATCCAAACCACTGTCTGTTATCATACCGATATTATGATTATATGTGTAAGGATTTCCGACATCACCTTTTTCCCAATCTCCGGGGTCTAATTCAAAACCATAATCGATATGACTCATAATACATTGAACAGTATCTCCTCCTGCAATATCCCAATATGGAAAATCGTAATATATAGGTCCGGGACTAACGCCATGGCTGGTAAACTGGTATAATCTGACGTAAACGCTATCGATTTCGTATCCTTCCGGTATTTCCGGAAGTTCAAATGAGACAAATGACCTGATACAAGAATTTGCTGGTGCACTTGCTGCAGTGCTTAAATCTCCTACATACATTGCGTATGTCCAAGTGTTAAGTGAGTGGAATTGACCTGTTGGAGTATAACACATGTCACCATCCAATTCAGGAACAGCATAAACGCTGTCGATAATGGTGTCTGCTCTAATTGGATTATATAAAATGAACAAAAGTAAAACCGATATTATTAAGAGTATCTTTTTCATCCTAATCTCCTTTTTTACTTAAGCAACAGGCATTTGCCTGTTGCTGTTTGAACTATGCATAATTCTCAACCTCAATTTGTAGAGTAACATTTGAATCTACAAATGCTTGAGCATCACAGATAGCAATAGGGTTAAGTTCTAATTTCGCTAATAGCCCTGATGTATCTTTAATTGCAAAAATATTTACTAAGATGATGAATAGAATAATAAAGATTTTAAATTTCTTTTTTAATTTCATATATTCCTCCCACAAGATTTTAAAAAAAGTGTGGGACGATTTTTATTACAACCTTTTTAAGCAAAATTTGATGAAAAGTGTCAAGAAATTTAATTATTCCAATAATTTAATTAGAAACAAAATTGTTAAAATATCTGTTTTTGTTACATAGAGTTAAATAATGTAGATTAGCTTAATACCCGAAAAAGTATGGAAATATATGATTTATATTTAGGAAAAGTGTATAACAAAGGACACAGAAAAAAAGTTTCAATTAATAAATCATTGAGCCTTTTCGGAAAATAATCAATTTGGGTAAACTTAAGTTTTCCAGCAATTACTTGCCCTCTTCTTTTTTGATGATGAGCATTTCCAGAGCGAAAAGCAGGAGAACCAAAATTAAAAGAATTTTCCAGATTTCAAAGCCGTAACGTATTTGCAGAATGTGCTTTTTCCAATCCGCACCTAAAAATTTTATATGTTTGTTAGAAGAAGTTGTTAACCTTTTAAAATCGCTTTCAGTGTAATCTAAATTTATTGATGCGAGTCTATTATCCAGTTTGTAAATTCCAGCAGAAGAGCAGATAAAATATTGTTCATTGGTTTGGATAGTATTCCCGGAAGGTAATTCTATAAAAGGTGAATCCAATTTGATTTTGCTGCCGACTTTCAGAGTAATATTCTGATTAATCTCAGAAGTAAGAAATTGCAGGCAATTATAGGCAAAAACAGGAAATGAGGAATCTAATAAAAATGGATTTTGCAAGCTTTCGATATCAAACAGCCAGAGACAGATTTTGTCTTTTTCCAGAGCTATAGGAAAATCCTGTGTTTGCAAAAGCACATCGGAAGATTCAGATATTTTCCAGGTATCATTGAAAGTTGCTTTTTTCGATGATTCCAAAAGATTCGTAATGGGATGAAATTTGTTGATAAAGGTAACTTGCAGGTTCTTATCAAAATGGTAGAATTGGTCGAATTTAACAGAGAATAAATTACCCAGGTATTTTTGCCATTCTTCAGAAAGATTTCTATCTGCAATAAATAGAATTCCTTTTTTATTCTTTTGCAGTTTGTCCAAAATAAACTCAAGTTTTGTGGAGAGAGTTTGCTTCTTAAAAACAATGATATTTTCGAAATCCTTCAGAGTTTCATAATTCAGGTTATCTGTAGAGAAAATCTTAATATTTTCAGGATTATCTGTGTAAATTTCCAGGATTGTCTGCAAAGGAATGGGGAGCTCATTTGCGTCTGAAATGACAGCAACTTTGGGAGAAAGATTGTAAAAGAAACTAAAATAATTGCGATTATCAAAAGGCAGTCTTTCATTCTTAACCTGAACATAACCGGAGTGCCAGCCGGACTTTTCCAGGTTGATAGCAAAAGTCTCCTTTTTTCTTTGATAGGGCTGGAGATCAACCACTTTTTCAGAAGTGGTGTGCCCTTCAAAAAAGAGCTGACAAATGATATCCTGCTGGGAAAAATCAGCATGATTCACAACTTCGAAAGAGAGGATTTTCTGAAATGTCCTTTTCGTCAGTTCTGCTGTTAATTGCACATTCTGACAACTGATATTATTCTTGTTTTCCAGTTCGGTTGTGGGAATGAAAAAGCAGGGAATATAGATTTTTTCCGGTAGTTCCAGGTTCTGAAAATCTGTGATAAAATAGATTTCCTGGTTGGGAAGATGGCGCTCTTTCAATTTCTGAGAAGCTAGTGTAAAGCCCTCTTGAAATGGTTGAGCTTGGGGAGGGATGGAAATATTGGCAATCAGGTCTTCAGGAATTTTGCCATAGATCAGGTTTCCGTTTAGAGTGTTC
>JAUWNO010000218.1 GCA_030612605.1 Armatimonadota bacterium | reverse complement strand
GCAATTTTATCCATCGCAATTTATCAATTCTGATAGTCTCATTTTCTAATTAATGCCTGTCAGTAAAGTATGAAAAATTGAGTTAAGTTCTCCGGCAGTTGCCGGATGACTTGACTTAAGTTTTCTAATCCATTGAAACATTCCAACTTAACTCAAGACTCCGTCTTAAGTCAAGTTTCCTTTTTGTCTGAAAAATTGACTTAACAGACGGTCTCTAATTAATATGAAGTATGTCCGAAACCGCCGCTTCCTCTGTCAGTTTCGTCGAGTACTTCAATTTCGATAAAATTCACGCTTTCGTGTTTGGCAATAACCATCTGGGCAATTCTTGTTTGCGGTTTAATAATAAAATCATTTTTCCCGAAATTAAAAAGGATAACTTTTACTTCACCGCGATAATCCGCATCGATTGTTCCCGGAGCATTCAAAATTCCAATCTGGTGTTTTGCGGCAAGTCCGCTTCTGGGACGAATTTGAGCTTCATAACCAGCAGGAAGGCTGATAGCGATACCAGTTGAAATTAATTTTACTTCACCGTTTTTCAGGATGATATCTTCAGGATTTGAAGAATATAAATCATAACCTGCAGAATGTTCTGTCATGCGCTTGGGAATTCTGGCGTTTGCATCTACTTTTTTTAGCTGAACTTCGATCATCTCAAAATTTCCTTGTCAGCACAAAATCTGATAACATGCGTAAAAGCTCGGCTTTTTCTTTGTAGGGATTCAATAATTCTTTTGCTTCATTAAGAAGTTTTTCTGCCATTAATTTGGATTTTTCCAAGCCATAAATTGATGGAAATGTAGCTTTTTTAACTTTCTTATCTTTACCAATACTTTTCCCCATTTGCTCAGAATCACCTTCAATATCGAGAATATCATCTACTATCTGAAAAACGAGACCCAGCTTTTTTCCAAATTTTTCCAATCTCTTCCGGTCCTCTTCCGGAGCATCTGCCAGATAACATCCAAAACGAATAGAAAGATTTATCAATCGGGCGGTTTTATTATGATGGATATATTTCAATGTTTCAACACTGACTTTCTTGCCTTCACTTTCAATATCAACAATCTGGCCTGCAATGAGCCCTTTATGTCCGGCTTCTTCGGCTAATTCTTTCAAAATTTTAACTTTCAGTTTATTCTCCAATTCTGTGGAATTGATAGCTTCAAAAGCATAAACCAGAAGTGCATCACCTGCCAGAAGCGCGATATCAGAACCGAATACAATATGACATGCTTTTTTTCCTCTCCTGAAATCATCATTATCAATTTCAGGAAGGTCATCATGAATTAGCGTATAACAATGAAGCATCTCGATTGCACCTGCAATGAGAAGAACTTTATTAATATCGTCTGAAAAAAGGAGATAGGTGTTAATCAAAAGATAGGGACGGAATCTTTTGCCGCCGGCAAATAATGTGTGGCGGATGGCTTTATGAATTTGTTTGGGATATTCATCTTTTCTCGGAAGAAAGCGATCAATCTCAATATTCACCAATTCCCTTTTCTCTTTGATATCCTTTTTCAGAACCATCTTATTGGTACTCATTTTCGCCTCTTTCTGTTGATTGAGTTTTTTGAAGCTTCTTGGAAAGTACTTCGATTTTATTTTCAATCTGATTTAATTTTTCATTACAATTTTGAACAAGACCCGATCCCTCTTCAAAAAGATTAACAATCTTATCTAAATCTTCCACGCCGGTTTCCAATGTCTCCACAATCTCTTCCAATCTTTTCAGAGAATCTTCAAATCTGATATTTTTTCCCATGAGTCACTCCATTTCAGACTTTTTTACATTTTCCGAAAAGACCATAACATTTTTTTAGAGAGGAATCAAGGGAAAAATTATTTTTTTTAAATTGTAATGAAATAAAACGTTTTAAACTAATTTTTAGATAAAACGATATCGTCTTCAAATTTATTTAAATAATAATACGGATTTCTATGTTTGTTATATCGAATTACTTCATAATGCAGATGAGGTCCTGTGGAGCGACCGGAATTGCCCATTTCAGCAATAATTTGACCTCTTTTTACTTTTTGCCCTCTTTTGACATAAATTTTATGAAGATGAGCATAATTAGTTTGATAGCCGAATTTATGAGAAATTGCCAGATATTTGCCGAAATATTTTTTGTTTCCTATTTCTCTCACCACTCCATCGGAAGTAGCATAAATCGGAGTACCTATCTTATTGGCAAAATCCAATCCGTAATGGAAACTCTTCTTTTTAGTAAGAGGATGAATGCGCCAGCCAAAACTTTCTGTGATCCGCCCGTATGCCGGATAAATCGAAGGTGTATTCCTATAAAGAAGTTCTTTTAGTTTTATTTTATCATGAAGCTCCAGATGAGATAAATAATCAAAATCCACCTTGCTTTTAAGCTGGTTCAATTTATTCAAAGTAAGATTATATTTCAAGTTAAAAGCTGGTCCTAAAAATGAAAATGTTGTATCAATTTGAGGATAACCACCAATACCCATTTCTCGAATTTCTTTGCTGATAGATTTCAATTTCTTGTCTGAACGAATGCTGTCTTCCCATTCCTCCATGGCTTTTATTTTCACTAAAACCGAATCAATTTCATTAGAAATCTCAGAAATTCTTTCTTGTAACTGCTTGTTTTCATTAATTATATTTTGGGCTGTGATGGTTTCGTTATGGCTTCTTATTATATAAAGAATTGAACCACAAAATAACAAACCGAGAACAAGGGCGGAAAACAAAAAATAAAGCCCCTGCTTTCGCGATATTTTAAATTCCTTTTTTATAGAATTTTCAACTGAAAAAAAATCTGAAAATCTTTTCACAAATTTTACCCTTAAGTTCCTCAGGTTATCCTTTTGTACAAGCAGAAAAAAACGTTGTTTCATGTCAAGATTTTTAATTCATTTAGTCATTGAAAGTTACATTGATTTTAGAGCATAACTCAATAAATTTCTTGACCAGAAACTATCTTAACAGCTTTGGATTTAGAAAAATATTTTTTGATAATACTCTAAAAAGTTGGAGAGAATTAATGATAAAAAGCTTTGATGAACTACTAGAAAAAGTTAAAGAAATGCCTCCAAAAAGAGTTGTGATCCCCGGAGCAGATACAAAAGCTTCTCTTTTTGCTGCTACTTTAGCAAAAATGGAGAACATCGCTGATTTTCTTCTCATTGGAGACGAACATAAAATACGTTCCTTACTGCAACAAGTTGAAAGTTCAATGCTCGATGCTTTTGAAATCTTACATGAGCCGGATTTAGATAAAGCTGTTAAGCTGGCAGTAAAATCTATTCATCAGAAAAAAGCAGATATAATCTTAAAAGGTAAAACAGCCACTTCTCAGCTTTTGAGAGGAGTTTTGGATAAACAGGAAGGATTGCAAACCGGCAGCATTTTAAGCGATGTTTTCGTATTTGAAAGCAAAGATCGCCTAACTCTTATGAGCGATGGCGGAATAATTCTTTATCCCGGCATCAAAGAAAAAGTTTCCTTGATAAACAATGCTGTTGCGGTTGCTCATGCTCTTGGAAATCCCAATCCTAACGTTGCCATGCTTTGTGCTGTAGAAGTATCCAATCCTAAAATGCCTTCCACAATGGATGCTGTTATTCTGGCTCAGATGAATAAACGCAACCAGATTAAAGGTTGCACAGTCGATGGTCCATTTGCTCTGGATAATGCAATTTCCGAAGAAGCAGCCAGAATTAAAGGCATTACATCACCTGTTGCAGGAAAGGCTGATATTCTTATTATGCCAAATATCGAAGCTGGAAATATTTTTGGGAAATCCCTAACTTACTATGCTGGATTTCAAACTGCACATGTTGTGATGGGTGCTAAAGCTCCGATTTTAATAACTTCCCGTGCTGATAATGCCTGGGCAAAATTGTATTCCATTGCTCTGGGAATTATGTGTGCATAATTGGTATTTATTGGATATTAATAATTATAAAAAATTATAACTCTTTATTTAAGCAACCCGTTGCCTATTAAAAAAAATGTTGCCAAAGATGAATATAAAATAAATTTTTGTATTTAGTTGAAATGACTTAAATTATTACTTAGGGATAAAGATGAAATTTAAGGAAGAAGTTATAGCCGATGCGAAAATTGTAATGGTCGTTTTCATAGTATTGACTTTAGCTTTAACCGGTTATTCTGTTATCACTTACGGCTTAGGCAGGTTGAATGTTAAAACCGATCCTGTAAAATATGAAAAACAAGGGACTTCCTATACCGGAGGTTCTGGTTATACTTCAGAAGCTGCGCCAATAGTTGATAATAGTATAAAAGCCCCAAGAATCAGAATTGAGCAAAGAATCGCAAAATGGATGCATCCAACTTTAGTTTATATAACCGTAATTATCCTTGTTGTTTTGTTTTTTGGTGGAATAATAATTGCCTTTATTGCTAAAAATTCTTAGCATAAATAAACTTAAATTACCAAAAATTAAATTCTAAAAATGAAAAAACTTTTTATAATCCTTATTTTCCTCTTTTCATTTTATATTTACGGATTAGATTTCATTATTAATAATTATGATTTCCAAATTAAATCTAAAGGGAATTTCGCATCAATAGAAATGGAAAATGAATCATTTTTTTCCGATCTTCCGGGTGCACCTTCTATTCCGCTGAATTCTCATTTTTTTCAAATTCCGAATGGGAGAAAAATCAGCTCTGTGAG
>JAUWNO010000063.1 GCA_030612605.1 Armatimonadota bacterium | reverse complement strand
TTACATAAGCAGCATGCTTATCTGCATCTATTTCATCCGCATCACAGAAAAGAGATGGACGAAAAATAGATTTAACATTAACTTTTTGCATATATAATTTTCACCCTTAAACTGCCTCGTATCAACCTGTCTGGTTCTGTGTAATCTGCGCCTGCCCCGTAGATCCAGAAGATCGTACTGTGGTAATCTGCGGATCAAATAGTGCTTTCACAAATATTTCTATAGCAGCAATCAAGGCAGCGCCTTTTAACTGAAGTCGGTTTGGGATATCTGCAATTTTGAATAATGCTTGTCATATCACCAACAATCTTTTCAAGCTCGATAAAATCCTTATCTTTTAAGGGAACTTCCACAAGCTTGTTTTTGCTCCGTGTGTAAATTATAAATCCTTTTTTTACCGAAATCTGAAACTTATCTTTTATAAGCCTGGCATAAAATATCAATTGAAACCGATAAGTTTTAAATAATTTATTTTTATATTCCGCAAACTTATAATCAAGCGGAGCTGCTGTATCATCATCCAGAAAAAGCACCTCATCTACAATTCCTCGTATTCCCAAAGGAGATGCAAGATAAACGTCGGATTTTCTATCAATGACCCCAATTTTTTTCCGCAAATACTCAGGATTTGTTTTTCTCACTTTTTCATGAATATTTCTGCCTTTTTCAACTTTAAATCTTTGTCCCTCATTTTGTGGAATATCCATCACATACTCAAAATATGTAAACCGTGGGCAATACAAATATTCAAGCATCTGGCTTGCGGTAATTGAAAATGTTGATTTAATATTTTTCTTATTTGTCATTTCCATGATTAAAAATTAATCGTGGTGCTAATTTCTTTTTTAGGTTTTATCAAAAAGCCTATATCTTCATCATATAAATATTCTTTTTGCATATCATACGAAACATATTTAAAATAATCATTTTCTATTATAATGTTTGTATTGTTATATTCTTCAAGGTCTTTTCCTCTTAAACTTATCTGATATTTTTTTAAAATAGTTTTTAGCATCTCAGTTTCAAAAAGATATGTTTCTCTTTCTTCCTTAGAAAGATTTTTATCAAAAATATTACTTTTACATTTTAAGAATCGTTCCATGTCTTTCTGCGACTGCTTTGTCACAAGGATATAAATATTTTCTTCCTGATATTGCTCTATTAGTTTAAAATCACTTATTGGCGTCTGTCTTTCAATTTTTTCGTCATAATTAAGGTCGTATATAGCTGCAAGCAATTTTGTGGCTTCGGCTTTAAAATCGAACCTGCTAAAATAACTTTCAGAAAGATTATAAAAATTTTTACTTTCATATTCTTTTTTTTCAAGTGTTTGAGCTGCATGTTGTGCAATAATCGGTTTATACACATACGCGTGATATAATCTATCGTTGTCGTCATTCA
The DNA here is from genome assembly GCA_030612605.1 of Armatimonadota bacterium. Lineage (GTDB taxonomy): Bacteria > Cloacimonadota > Cloacimonadia > Cloacimonadales > TCS61 > JABMPU01. The sequence goes on along the minus strand of JAUWNO010000063.1, from coordinate 7,838 downwards.
ATTTAATCAGAGTCATAAAACCACCCAGCAAACCATATTCCCCATTCCTGTTACACCGGCCGGCAACCTGAATTATTGAATCAAGCGGACCAAAATCTCTGAACACATTTTTGAAACTGACATCTACACCGGCTTCAATAAGTTGAGTTGCAACTACAATTATTTTTTTCTTATCCTTGAGCAGAGCTTTTATTATATTTATTTTATTCTTTCTATCGCGTGGAACAAGATAAGTTGTTAAACAGAATATCTCATAATTTGTTATATTATCTTTGATATATTTAAAAAGCGTAACAGCGGCTTTTTTAGTATTTAGAACTATCAGGCAGTTTTCCCCTGCAAATGTTGTGCAAAAATTATTCTGGAAATCTTCCAGATACTGAGGTTCTTTTATGACTTTTAAAACAACTCGATTAAACAAATCATGCTTCATATAATTTTGACTATTAATCAGTGATACTGGACTGCTTGCTTTAGAATCCAAAATTATTGGCTGTGTTGCAGTTATAAGAAGGAAATATATGTTGAATTTTTTCCCAAGAACATCCAAAATTTTTCGCAACAGATAATAATACTCGGGATTAATATTCTGTACTTCGTCAAGGATAACAATTGAATTGATAATATTATGGAATTTTTTTAAAAAACTGTTTTTATAGCCGATGACAGTATGAAAAAACTGTACAAAGGTTGTTACTATCATTGATGATTCCCAGGATTCGACAAAAAGCTTGTCATCCAGATAATCCTTATAACTATATTCTTCCTCACTAATTCTATTTTTAACATTTTTCATGGAGAGATAATGATGTTTTAAAAGATATCGGGCTGGCCTTTGTTGATATTTATCTTTTTTATTAAATTGAATTATTTTTTCAAATTCATCAAAATTTTGATCAATAATCGAAGTGTAAGGCAGGCAATAAACAATTCTTCCCTCGCCTTCTTCAAGCTTCTTTTTTAATATATTTGCAAAAGCCAGGCAGCCATAAGTTTTTCCTATCCCGGTTGGGGCAGTAATTGTATAAAAATGATTTTCTTTTTTTATTTTATCATTATTCTTAATGTCAGAAAGAAACTGATCCCTGATTTTATTAATTGGCTTATCAGAATTGAATTTTTCAGGATCAATTTTTTTATAATTATCAATATATTTAAAAATATCATTAACAGGCTCATTCAAATTGCCATTAAAATAATCTGTGTTAAGTCTGGCAGCATCTTTTTTGTCGTTATCAATCAATATGGAAAACAGCAGATTAATCACAAAATAACATTCAATTTTCTGATCTTCAGAATATTCATCAAAATAATCGTCCAAGAATTCTTCAATGTCTTCAAGGGTTTCACCAAAATTTGCAATATCAATATTTTTTAGAACTTTTTCAATGTCAACAATATCGGAATATATTTCTTTTAATGGTGTCAGATTATTACTCAATAAATTTTCAATTTGTTTTTCGGCAATATTGATATTGTCTGATTCATTAGAGTTAAATTTTTCCAGATTGCCATGATGCTTTTTTATGATCATATAAGCGGCCATAGCCCATAACGATGACTCTGTTTTTTCAAGTATAATGTAATAACAAATTACTGCTGAGATAAAACCATGCCTGGTTAAAGGGCTCTTTTTTCGTTTTCCTATGATATAATCTTGGAAAAAAGAGGTGGCCTTGCCAAAATCATGAAACATCCCGATCAAAAAAGATATTTCAATAAGCATCTTTTTTGAGATAAGGTCATGACTGATATTAAGACGCATCTTATTTATCTGCTGTCTTGAAACTTCAGCTACATTTTCAAGATGTTCCTGAAGTGATTTTTCAGGTAAACTTCCTTCCTCCGGGTGCGAAATCAGCATGGTTTTATCCTTCATAAAATGAAATTATTTTTTCTCCAACCTTATAGCAATTCTTAAATAATCCATGAATTCTTTTCCCCGATTGTTCAAACAGAACCCTTTTTACTGTCTGCAATTCCCTTCCCTGCTGCTTTGATACCATTTGAATTGGCATTTGATCGCTTATCATATGTACATCATCGCTATCGCCTGAAATTGACGAAATGTTTTCTTCAAGACATATGGAATCAACACAATCCGAAGATTCCATGAAAGAATTTTTGTTCACTTCATAAGTTTGGACATTATCAATCCTGGCAATAAACTGTCTTTGTCCAAGATAGACTCCATACCCCAAATTTCTTTCAAGAAGTCTTTTTTCAATTTCATCAATAAATTTTACGGAATCTTCGGTAATTGCTCCAACATAAATCGTATACCCAATCCTCCCCTTTTTTGCCATAAGCAGTTCAAGCTTGCATTGAGAATGCATATTTATTTTACCTTTACCCTTGAATAAAAGTTTATAATACTCAGGGTGCAGATAATTTATGCTCTGCATCTGTTCTGTAATGGCTGTACCGGACGATACTGCCACCGAAATTTTAATTTTTTCAGGAGAGAACAGATCATAATATCTGTCCCTCTCACACTCCATAATTGATGCAATCATCCCTGTTATCACTGTTCTTGGAGGCACAAGGTAAGATAAAGAAGACGAGTTGGTATAAAATTTCCTGAAGTGAGCAAATTTTCCGTAGATTTCAAACTTTAAAATCTTCAAAATATTTTTGTTCATAATATACCTTTATTCTTCGAGAGGTTTTATTTTATTCATTTTGTCTTTAAAATTTTCCTCAAGCTTGCTCCAACCATTTATTTTTAACCTCTCGTCTTTCCAGTAATGAACTGCTTTGATTTTATCAGAAAAACTTTTCAAATATTCTGCAAGATCAACGATATTAATTTCAAAATCATCTATAGATCTGGCAGTAAGTTCATCTTCAGATTGAAATTTAATATACTCCCGCAGATCGTTTAAAAATGTTTTATTATTTAAAAACTCAATTCTTAAATACAGCCTGGGAGTTTGTCCTATTTTTGATCTGGTTCTGCAAAATGGAATGGCATTTATCATTGCTTTATCAAAGATTTTAACATCTTCATCTGACAATTCTGTTCCTTTTGCTGTATTGGCATTGATTGCGCCATTGAAAGCAATAACGGAATACTTAACACGATAATCTTTGCCAATTCCTTCGCCTGAACTAAAACTTGAGGTAATTGTGGAACTTTCATTCAATTCAACTTTGTTTAATGAATATCCCCAGTTAAACTGAATAGGGCCTGTTAAATGATCATTTCCTCCTGTTGCGGCAAATACAGCGCCAAACATTCTTGCGTCTATTAAATCCTTATGGGTTTTGTTAGCTTTTGTGAGCTGAGTTCCACGATCCTTTGCATCTTTGGCATTTTCAGTAATAAAGATATCCTCTCCAAGCTGTTTTTCAAAATAGTCTCTGAGATATCGCTTAAGCCTCACATCGCTCACAAGGTTTGTGTCGGTATCGTAATCCATACGAGGTTTATTTTCATTATCCATATCGCCGTTCGGATTTGTCATTTTTGCATCATAAACAAAAAGTATTTCGCTGTTATTTTTAATGGTAGTCATATATCTGTCCCTCCGGCTGTAGTTGATTTATTTTTCAAGATTTTTGGTAAGCCCTAAATATTTATTAAAAGATATTCCTGTTAAAATATAAAAAACGATTTCCTCTCCTTTCATGGTTGATTGCTCAATTCCCTGTAATCTATCCATCATTGTTCCCCATATTCCTGTTTCTTCATAGATGCCATAGATCAGAGCATAATTTTGAACTTCTGCTACAAGCTTGTTAATTCTCCGCGCAGGGATACCATTGTAGTTTAGCTTTTTTAAAAATGTTGAAGATGCTTTCATTTTCTTATTCTCAGAACCGCCTTCTGATTTTGTTGAAGATTTTTTTCGCTGCGCATATACAATGCCGTTTATTATTGTACCAAGCAAAAACAATCCTTGTCTGTGGCTGTTATTTTCGTAAACAACATGGTGCTCAGCAAAAAATTTTTGATATCCCTCCTGTTGTATTTGTGTAACATAATTGCCGGTTTCCATAATTTCTACTCCTTTCAACGATTTTATTTTATTAAAAATTGATAACATTAAAATCATTTTAAATGGCGATAGTTCATCAATTTTATTTCTATTGAATTTTAATCGATAAATGTTCATAAATCTTTTTATTAACACATTATAATTCATGCTGTTGCCGTGAAGAAATGCTTCCAATAAATCAAGGATATCCTTTCTGAAAAGAGAAGAATCTGCTTTGTTATGCGATGATTTTGTAGGAAAAAGATGATTTCTAATGTCATAAAGTTTAATACTGTTATTATTTCCAAATAAACTCAGCTCGTACTCTTTATTATATTTGTCAAAAAGTTTTAATTTTTCTGAAAGATTCTGATAATCAATATTTGAAATATATTTTACAATATCAAAAACCTGTGAGGCTGGTGGACTGTCGAAAAAAAGCAGGTTAAACTTGAAGTTTTTCCTGTGTGCCTGCTGCAACAAACCATTAATAATAGTAATATCATTCATGTAACCGTCATTAGATCTCAGAAGTTTAAAAATTCTTTTATATTTCTTGTCAAAATCAGGCGCATCTTTATCAGTTTCAGGAATCAGATAACATGCGTTGCCCAACAAATAATCCTTGAAATCGTTTGCAGTAAATTTCATGCCTGTAAAAATTTTCATTAAGCAAGGCTTGCAAACCGAAAATGATTTATAAGCTTCAGCATTTTTTAAATTTTCAAAAAACAGATTATTAGTCGTTCCATAAAATTTCATTAAAAGGGAAACATCTCCAACAACATTACTTTTTTCACCACAGATATGACAAATTTTATCGACCTTTCCTTTTTCAACAAAAAATCTTTCAAACAAATCATAATAAACAAGATTTATATAAGAGTTTCGGTATGATTCATATTCAAGGATATGCTTTCCATCAATTTTAGCCAGAATAACCGGTGTGAAATTATCACTTTTTTTACTATCTTTATTATAGAATTCTTTATTTATCAGGGAATTATACAAAGCATCTACAGGTATCTGTTTGGTTTTATCCTTCTGCTTTTCTAAAAGTTTTTCTTCAATTTCTATAAGAGAACCTTTTTTATCAGAATCAATGCAATCTTTATTAAGAATATATGCTTTTTTCTTTTTTTGCTCTATCTCAAGATAAAAAGTATCCCGAATCTCTTTCAATAACTCATCATAATCTTGAGATATATTTTCTAAAAACCATTGTTTTGACTTTTTTTGTTTTCTTTTATCTTCAATATAAGCAATTGAGTCTGTAATAAATTTGCTGTAAAAACAGGGCATGTTATTTGTTGATAAAAATTTTTTTCTGTTATTTGCATCAGTGGAAAATGCAAAAAAATATCCTCTGTTTTCTATTAAAAGTTGTTCGTCTAAAACAAAATCAAAAACCCTTTTTTTTGTATCAAAATCTAAGGATATCGCATTCGTAATTTCATCATCCTCACCATCCTTCTTCTTGCGGGGCATAGGCACGATAGATTGAAAATTTAAAAATATTTTTCTTTTTTCAGTTTTATCTTCAACATTGTAATATCCGGCTTTGCGTAATACGCATTCTCCCAAATCTTTAAATAAATTTATCATATCACCCTCCTCACCATCCCAAACCCTCGTGAAACCGATTTCCCAATTCCCAGATAATCGGGCAAACAAAAATTGGTTTTAAATATCCCGTTAAAAGCTGTCATGCTTTTGCCTTTAAGGTTTACTTTTATTTCTTTCAACTTATGATCAATTTTAATCTTCTGATCTTTTGAAAGCCAGCAATCAAGATACTTTGACATGGATAAAATATTGCCTGTCATTACCCTTTTTAACATTTCGTTCTTTTCATCGTTTCCTACATCACTGTATTTTTTGAAGTTTTTCTGATTCAGACCGATCCAGGGAGAAACAAACTCGTACATGAATATTTCATCCGAATATCCGAATTCGACTTCTTCTATCTTCAGATTCTTCTCAAAAACAGGAATAACAGTATCTTCAATGGCAATCTTATCGAGCTTCATGAAAATTTCAGAAAAAATATTTACAGCCCTGTCCGTTATAGCAATGATTGCGGGCTTTTTATCTATCAGCTTGAACTGTATTAACGGATATCGGTATATCGGTTTTCCTGTTTTCAAATCATGATTGTGAATAAGATCATGCTTTTTAAAAAAATTTCCGATAAAACCACGAAATTTATGTATATGCGATGCTCTCAAATTGACATTACTAAAACTAAGAGTTGCTTTTTTCATAATTCATCCTTGATTTCAGTAACATCCTTTAAAATTCGCTCACTTTCTTTCCAGTCTATTTTAAAATTGCCAACCAGATGCGAAAATGAAAAAGAGCGAAAAGGTGGCCGTAAAACCCGTGGTTATATCGCTGGCCGCGGGAGCCGCTGTGTTATTACAAAATCTCACTGACCGCTATTAATTTTTTCATGTCTTTGTCAAATGAAACAACGACCTTTTCAGGAGATGACTTGGCCGCAAGAATACAATCTACGATATCAATATTGGTGTTGCCGTATTTTTGAAGTGCTTCGAGGATTTCTGATCTATCGGGATTTACAATGCCGGAAAAATTCAGTATTCCGCTTAACTTTGTTGAAATTTCACTCTTGGGAATCTGATAATATTTTTCAATAACATAGATGCATTCAACAATAACCACATCCAGTATCTCAGCAGGCCTTGCCCCTTTTGAGACATTCAGCATAAAAGCCTCCGCCTTAGGGCTTAACTCTGCATGATCACCCAATAAATATCTAAGGATGACATTGGTATCAATCAGATAGACCTTCTCCGGCAGCTTCATTTGCAACTTTCTCCTTAACTTTTTCCCTTATTTTATGCAAAGGAACATATTCCTTTGCATATTTTTTCAGACTCCCTGCCAATTGTTTCGATTGCACTCCGGGAACGCCTTTTAGCTTGATTTCGTTGTCTTCAACAAGAAACAAAACTGCGCCATCTTTTTCGATTTTTAATTTTTTCCTAATTGATTTAGGGATCGTTATTTGACCTTTTTTTGATACTTTTGCATACATTTTATATTTATCCTTCAAATTAATATATTCTTACTTTATAAAATAGTCCATCTTGTAAAATAACACAAGTATCAATGTTGATGAACTCGTAAAAAGTCGTCGCTCCGGTGAAAACCGGAGTTCAGATGGTTTGCAACTGCTTGAAAAGACTGGATTCTGGCTTTTGCCGGAATGACGGAAAACGGTATTTTTCGACTTTTTACAAAACTGTCAATGTTTTTGATTTTCAGTTATGTTTTATTGTTTATATGCGTAGTCAGAAAAACTTCGCCAATATCTCATCATTTACAAGCTTCTTATCAAATCCCTGACCAAGAACCTTTATATTCCTGAAATCCTCCTGACAGAAAGGAAACAGGTAAACGCTGTCTGTTTTTTCATCAATCAGGTCACGACATTTTTCCGACAGTTCATCAAAACGGCTTGATTCAAGCCTTCCAAGAAATACACTTTTTTGAACCCTGATAAGACCGAACTTCTTACATTCTTTGGCAACCTTTGTTCTTGGTTTATTTTCAACAATATCGTATATTATCCAGACGAGAACAGACACATTTCACCTCCGGTGTTTGCGAAACGAAGAGACGGAGAAAGGGTGAAACGGGGAAGCGGCGACATTGAGAAGCGGTGAAACGGTGTGCCGGTGAAACGGTGATTTATTTCCCCGATTCTCCCATTCTCCGTCTCTCCCATTCTCCGTTTCTCCCACTCACCGTTTCTCCCACTCACCGTTTCTCCCACTCACCGTTTCGTAATTACCTTTCCTCAGAAAAGGTAATTACTTTATGAGCCATTTA
>JAUWNO010000393.1 GCA_030612605.1 Armatimonadota bacterium | reverse complement strand
ATCTTCTTTATAATCACCACGAGCAGCAGAACCAAATAGATAGAACTCCGTATCTTTCCCAAAGCTATTTTTTATTCTTTTTTTTAAAAAAGCAATCGATTTTTGAATATTTTTCTTTTTCATATTTCATTCCCCATACTTCTCAATATAAAGCAGCGCACAATCCTTCGCCATCTTCCTTATCCTGCCAATATAAGCTGCTCTTTCCGTCACGCTGATAACACCGCGTGCATCGAGAAGATTAAAAATATGCGAGCATTTGAGAAGGTAATCATAAGCAGGATAGACCAACTTTTCCTTTATCAAGTTGGAAGCCTGTTTTTCATAATCTTTAAAGGAAGCAAAAAGAGATTTCACGTTTGCTTTTTTAAAATTGAATTCGGAAAATTCTACTTCTTTATCTAAGAATATTGCAGCATACATTGTTGTGTCATTCCAACTGATATCTTTAAAATCATCCACATCCTGAATGTACATTGCCAGCCGCTCCAAACCATAAGTCAGCTCAACACTGATGGGAAATACTTCGATCCCACCAACCTGTTGAAAATATGTGAACTGAGATATTTCCATTCCGTCCAGCCACACTTCCCAGCCCAGTCCGCTTGCACCCAAAGTCGGAGATTCCCAGTCATCTTCCACGAATCTGATATCGTGTTTTTCTGTTTTGATGCCGATTGCCTGCAAACTTTTTAGATAGATAGTCTGAATATTATCCGGAGTGGGTTTGATGATAACCTGAAATTGATAATAATGCTGCCATCTGTTGGGATTTTCTCCGTAACGTCCATCTTTTGGTCTGCGGCAGGGTTGAGCATAAGCAATTGCAGTGGGTTTCTTACCCAAAGCTCCAAAAAAAGTGGCAGGATGAAAAGTCCCTGCTCCCATTTCCATATCATAAGGCTGAAGAACGTTACATCCGTTTTCTGCCCAGAAGTGCTGTAGTTTCAAAATAATATCCTGGAAATTCATAATTCCATCCTATTTAACAACTTAATATATTGTAAGATACTTATCAATTTCCCATTTTGAAACTTGTATGCTGTATTCGTCCCATTCTTTCTTCTTGGCTTCGATATATTTTTCAAAAGTATGATTGCCTAAAGCTTTCTTTATAATCGCATCTTTCTTTAATTCTTGAATAGCTTCGAGTAAAGAATGAGGAATTGTTTCAATACGCATTTCCCTCAATTTCTCATCATTGAAAAGATATAAATCTTCTTCCAGAGGTTCTCGTTTAGTCAGATTTTTTTTAATGCCTTCTAATCCGGTTTTCAGCATTACTGCAAAAGCTAAGTATATATTACAACTGGGGTCTGAGCTTCTCAACTCTACCCTTGTAGAATGAGGATTTCCTTTAAATGAACTTGGAACCCGGATTAAAGCTGACCTGTTAATTCTTCCCCAGCAGATATAGACCGGAGCTTCATAGCCGGGAACCAGTCTTTTATAGGAATTCACTGTGGGAGAAAGAACCGCACTCATACCTTTGATGTGAGCTAATTGTCCGGCAATATAATTGTATGCGAGCTTTGATAATTTATACTCGTCTTTTTCCTCATAGAAAGCATTTTCCCCTGTTTTAATATCGAACAAACTTTGGTGAACGTGCATTCCGGAACCATTTACATCTGCAATGGGTTTGGGCATAAATGTGGCGTGAAGTCCGTGTTTCTGTGCAATTGCTTTCACAACAAAACGAAGCGTGATCGCATTATCTGCCGCTTTCAGTACCTCGCTGTATTTAAAGGAAATCTCGTGCTGTCCACTGGCAACTTCGTGATGTGTTGTTTCAATTTCAATACCAAACTGTTCTGAAGCCACGCTCATTTCACGACGAATATCATAAGCCTCATCTGTTGTCAGATCAAAATAGCCGGCAGTATCGTGCGGCAATGGAGAAAGACCATTATCCGTTTTGAAAAGGAAAAATTCCATTTCGGGTCCGGTATTAAAAATAAATCCCATTTTATTTGCTTCTGCAATCGCTTTTTTCAGGATAAACCTGGGATCTCCCTCAAAAGGTTTACCATCCGGAGTATGAACATCACAGATGAACCTGGCAGTATTTCCGTATTCGGATTGCAGCCAGGGAATAACTGCATAAGTATCCAGATCCGGTTTGAGATACATATCACTTTCGCATATCCGGGAAAAACCCAGTATCGAAGAACCATCGAACCAGACGCCATCTTCCAAAGCATCGGGAAGTTGTTTTACGGGAATGGTTAAGCTTTTTACAATTCCATATAAATCCGTGAATTGCAATTGAATAAATTTTACTTTATCCGTCTTAATTTGCTGCATTTTTTTTTCAGTTTCCATTATTTACCTCACAATATTTACAAAATTTTTATTGATATTTTTAAATATTTTTATCGCCTGAGAAGTCAAGAGGAATTATAAAAAAACTCCTATGAAACCAATTTAAGCAAGACTTGACTCGCAATGACCAAAGGGAATGTGAGTTGAGGATTGCAACTATGTCAGACAGGTTTTTCTCGACCGAAGGGAATGGTGCTCTTGTTCCTAACCCAGATAAACTGGAAAATACAAATCTCAAAAAACAAAATCCAAATAAATCTCAATATTCAAATGCCAAACAAACAATTTAAAATTCTTATATTTAACATTGGTGTTAACGATTTTCTGCCAAAAAAAACACGA
>JAUWNO010000029.1 GCA_030612605.1 Armatimonadota bacterium | reverse complement strand
ATATCCATTGTCGTAGGAATTGGCATATCCTTCACAATCGTCGGCACTTTTGGTTACTGGCTTTTCAACATAGTAATCGGTTGGGGTTTATTTGGTATAATTCTCTGGGTATTCTTATCAGCATTACAGGGATTTGCACCTGGATTTTTCGGTGTTGTACCAATCGGGTTATATTTTGCTTACCATGACCCTCGATTAATAATGTATTATGCCATACCAGCTCTTGTAGCTGATCTTTTGGAAGCAATTGTCAGAAGGGAACCAAAGGCTTAATACTTCATCATTCCCAACTCATCCCGAAAGCCTTCGTCACGAGTCATGTCTGATTGGATGCGACTCACCGATTTGGATATGGAGTGTTTGACTCCGTCAAATATTTAGCCGACGGAGTCGGCTACTCCAAAATATAAAAAGCCCTCGAAAATTCGAGGGCTTTATTTCGTTATGATTAATAAATTTATACAACACCGTGATCGATCATTGTATCTGCTATCTTGATGAATCCGGCAATGTTTGCACCTTTCACGTAATTGATGAAATCTCCTTCTTTACCATACTGAACACATTGCTCATGAATAGCGATCATGATATTATGAAGTTTTTCATCAACTTCTTCTCTTGTCCAGCTAAGACGAAGACTGTTTTGAGACATTTCCAGACCGCTTGTAGCAACTCCACCTGCATTAGCAGCTTTTCCCGGTCCATAAAGGATTTTATTCTTCAAGTAAATTTCAATCGCTTCCGGTGTTGAGGGCATATTTGCACCTTCACTAACTAAGAAACATCCGTTGTTGATAAGTGTTTGAGCATCGTTAGCATCGATTTCATTTTGTGTTGCACTTGGAAGAGCGATATCACATTTTTCTCCCCAAGGTCTCTTACCTTCAACATATTTAACGCCGTATTTTTCAGCATATTCCTTAATTCTACCACGTTTAACATTTTTAAGTTCCATTATATAAGCCAGTTTTTCCGTAGTGATTCCATCCGGATCGTAGATATATCCACCTGAATCTGAAAGTGTAACAACTTTTCCTCCAAGTTCGATAACTTTTTCTGTAGCATACTGAGCTACATTCCCGGAACCGGAAACTGTGCAGATCTTACCTTCAAAAGATTCACCTCTTGTTTTAAGCATTTCTTCTGCGAAATATACCTGACCATATCCAGTAGCTTCAGGTCGGATAAGACTTCCGCCCCAGTTTTTTCCTTTTCCTGTGAGAATACCAACAAATTCGTTTTTGATTTTTTTATACATTCCGAACATATAACCGATTTCTCTACCGCCCACACCGATGTCACCTGCTGGAACGTCAGTATTGTATCCGATATGTCGGAAAAGTTCACCCATAAAAGCCTGACAGAAATGCATAACTTCATTGTCAGATTTCCCTTTAGGATCAAAATCAGATCCACCTTTTCCACCACCCATTGGAAGTGTAGTCAGACTGTTTTTAAATACTTGCTCGAATCCGAGGAACTTAAGGATTCCAAGATTAACAGATGGATGGAAACGAAGACCACCTTTATAAGGTCCGATAGCGCTGTTAAATTCTACGCGGAAGCCGCGATTCACCTGTACTTCACCATCATCATCTACCCAGGGAACTCTGAAAATAATAACTCTTTCAGGTTCTACTATTCTATCTAAAATCTTCGCTTCTACGTATTTCGGGTTGGATTGATATACATCCCAGATAGATTCTACAACTTCTTTTACAGCTTGCATAAATTCAGGTTGACATTTGTTTTTTGCTTCAACCTTCTCTAAAAATTCATTCATTGTCATAAAAAACCTCCAAATTTTTTCTGAAAAAATTTAAACCCAGATTATTTGTCAAGTGCAATATTTTCCCACATAAAAGTCCTAATATTCATTTTATTATTTAGCTATAATAAAACTCTGAATGCTTTAGATGGATTCTCAAGATCGAATTTAATGATTGCCAGTTCGGGTTTATGAAAAGCAGCAGAAAATAGATGAGTTTTCCCAATTCTTTGCTTCCACGAACCTGTAATACCGGAAGATTCATGAATGTGACCATGCAAAGTAATAAAGGGTTGCTTTTCTTCTATAAATCTTTTTATAGCAATGCTTCCCACATGTACATCGACAGGAGCATGATCTATCATTTGCCCATCTAAAGCTGCTCTATCGAGTTTTGTTTGATATGGAGGAGAGTGAAATAAAAAAATTGAATTCGATAGATTTTTCTCCGTAGTTAATTTCTCTAGGTCATTTTTTATGGTTGAATATTCTTGTTCATGTTCTGAAACAGGATAAGTTCTATAACCTTCAAAGGGGGAAACACAACCAACATCTACAAACCTGGAAACATCGTATCGTTCCCAATCTTTAAACAAGAAAGGACTTGGTGGAATATAAGAATATCCATGAATTTGATATTCTTTATAATCTACTTTCCGATTGTGAATATACTTCCATACTCCAAGATTTTCTGCTTCCATAAAAGAAATTTCCTCTTTTCTTGGATCGTCATTTCCCAATATTAAATACACTTCCGGATAATCATCACCAATATTTGCTTTTAAATCCAGAAATTTTTTAACTAAATATTCATTAACAAAATCTTTAGACTGGCTATCTGATAATTCGTTAAGTGTTACTATTGAGGGTAACAGATCACCACCCAGAAAAACGATATCAGGTCGTTCTTTTTCTATTTCATTGAATAGTTTTTTGTATCTATCTATTTTCCCGTGAATATCTGAAACGAAGAAGCATAAATCCATAATTAAATTGCCACCTGTCTTCGTATAACTACGCCACGGCAGGCTAACTTACATTGACTAAACACTGACTTTTTAAACACAGAGCTCATGGAGAGCACCGTTAAAATTTCCTCTTCAGTCTTCGCGATGCAACACCTTGACAAGTGAGAGAAGTCCAACCTTAGTCGGGATGTGTCTTTCATTCATCATTCCTTGTTCGATATTCGATATTCATTTCCCCAGACATTATGATTGTTCTCAACTCCAACTTCATTTCTTCGAAGTTTTTCGGAGTTTAATTTCTTATCAGCGTAAATCCGTTTTATCGGTGTCATCCGTGTTCATTTTGTTCGTTGCTAAATTTTCTTTCATTTTCAAAGGACGAGCTGCATTGGTTACAGCCCCGATCTTAATGGCATAGCTTGTCTTTTTCTTTATGTCATCATCATTAATAATATGAACATCGAGCAATCCATCATTTTTAAATCCTGTTTTCTGATAATTTATTTCATCCAGACACAAACTCCATCCTTCCAACCAATTTAAGAGTTCCTTTTTCTGTTTCTCAGTTCCCCTGAAATGTATTAATAGATCTATGTCGCTTGCAGGACCTGCAACAGCATTTTTGGTACTTCCAAAAATATAAATTCCTTCCACTCCAAATCTTTCAGGGTTCAATTCACCTGAAATACGTTCTGCCATGTTTAATCTCCATCTCCAGTGATTCTCTGATTGTGGAGGTGATAATAATTCAACTTCTTCTCTAACATGTACTTCTTTTGTAGAAAATGAAAGATAAGCCAAAGCTTCATTCGAGTCTGCATTCATTAAGATTTTAAGGATCTTTCCATCTGTCACTTTTCTTATATCGATGACTTTTATTACATCTTCTAATGAAGAAAATTCCGGCAAAAGATTTCTTAGAATATTTTCAGATTCAGTTAAGAAGTTTTCATTAAATGCAATGTCTTTATCATCCGGATATAAAGGTAAATATTTAATTGAGGATTCAACCAGATCCTGGAAGAAATGAGTTCCGAAAGACAAATCCGGAGTATAATTTCCTTTTTTCTTTGCTATCTCTATCAGCATTGCAGTGTTATTAATGCCCGAATATGTTATATTGACCCCAAGTTTAATATCTCCTCTGCTGCCCCATCTTCCCGGTCCCATTAGAATAAATCTCTTTTTGGGTAATACTTTATTAATATTTTCAACTGCTTTTCCAACTGATTTCAATTCTTCAATAGTTTCCAGGGAATTATACATATCCGGATCAACATATACAATATGAGAAATATCCTGAAGTTGGCCGTTTGACACATATTTTTTTGCATTAAAAATGATATTTTCTTTTACTATATCTCGTGGTATTGTGGAGGGAATATTATCTTTTGAATAACATTGAGCTCTGCATTGTAAAAGATAAAAATCCTTTCCATCAGAAGCAAATTCAATATCTACCGGCATGTTGGTTTTTTCTTTAAGAATATCTAATACACTTTTCATTTTTTTTAAAAAAGGTGTTCCGGAAATCAATCCGTTAAATGTGATAATTAGATCATCTTCTTTAAAATTAAGATTAAATAAAGGTTTAGATGAAAAACGATTCTCTTCATAAACAGATACAATTTTCTCAATTCCCGGGTAATCATTACCAAATGTTCTTAATAAATCGGTTATCTCTATCGTTTCAAAAGAATTTTCCTTAAGATTGATAACGTCGATTTGATGAGGAGAATATCGCAGGATCTCATCGGAAGTAATATTAACTTTCAGATTAGGTTGTCCCGGCGCAGTTAAAATCGGATAATCATCGCTTAATCTGTCAACAGATCTTGTACCCAACCCAGGAACCATTCGCACCAATCCATCTTCTCTTTTTATTCTGGGTGACCACCTGAATTCATTATTACTGAAAGCAACTCCTGCATAAGAAGGCAGGAAGTAATCACCTACTTTTGTTCCTACAACTTCCTGAATTATTAAAGCCATCTCTTCATGAAAATCCAATAATCCCCGCTCTTTTCTATACTCTATCGGATCAGGTCCAAACGTGGAAGCATAAACTTCTGCGACAGCGTCCATTAATGCCTCCAAACGCTCTTTTTTTGAACCCTGGTTTGCTAAAAACAGACTTTTATATTTTCCTGAGAAAGCTGCTCCTACTCTATCTTCCAATAAACTGGAACTTCTTACAACTATCGGCTTCTCTCCAAAATCATCTAATGCATGTGATAATCCGTTTATTATATCATTTGGAAAATGAGAATTCTTAAAAATTTGAATGATATTACCATATTCTTCACGGATCTGTTCAATCGATTTATACTTCTGTTCAAAAGCTTCCTCCAGATTGTTATAATGAAGAAAATGCTGCATCGTATCAGAGGTTATACACCAGGTTTTGGGAATTTTAATATTCAGGTTTTGATCATCATCTCCTTTGGCGTTTTTCAGGATATTATAGGCAAGAAATATACCGGCGCTTTTCCCACCTAATTTTCCATGACTATTCTGCGGGAAGATAATATGTTGCATAATATAATAAAAGTCTTTGATATCCACATAATTCTTGGCAATATTAATGAATTCGAGTTGTTCTGTAAAAAGCCTGTAGATTAATAGAACATTTATATTTTTTGTAGTATATAAAGATAATTCTGTCTTATCGAGACCAAGACGATGATAGCGGCTAATAGCATTCTGGATATCATTGAGAGAAGATGCCAGGCTTTCAAGTGCCAAAACTAAAAAATCAATTTTATCTTCCTGAATCCATTTTTGAAAGTTGATCAATATATCATCATCACTCAGATATTCCGAGGCTATCATAAAAACCTGGTTACTTAAATTTGTAATTGATTCGATATTTTTTTTCTTACTTGGAATATTTAAATCAAAAGTTGAATTTGTGGTTTTGGTATCTTTTTCTTCTTCAAAGGACAACAGCAAATCTCGAGCTTTATCTATACCTATCCGGCACAAATAGTTCATCATTTTCCTGGAGATTTTCAAAAACAAACTGGAATCAGTGGCTTTTATCAGATCAATAATTATTTTCCAATCCTTTTTTTTATGATTTTCAATAGCTTCTTTTGCAGTATCCAGCTCCATAACAGATTGTTTTAACTTTTTATGATAAATATAGTTACCAACTCGCTCAGCAATTGTATTTAATAATTTTTTTTCATCGGGTAAGAATGGATCTTCCTTAGATAATCCAGTTGAATCAAGATAAAATACTTGGACTTTTCCTACAATTTTCTTTTCTACGATAATCTTGGCAATTTGAAAACAATCTGTTTTTTTAAAACCTCTTGATTGAAATACCAGGTCTTTATAATAGATTCTCACCTTACAAATCTTGCTAAACTGCCATCCAGGTGGAATTACTTTGATCAGTTTTTTGAAGATGTATTCAAGCTCTACATCATAATTTTTCAGGATTTTTTCAACATTGTATAAACAGTTCAATTCTTTTGCTCTTTCATTGAGATTTTCTATTAATAACTCTAAATTCTTACTTTGCTTTTTCATTTTAATATCACTCCTGTACCATTCCGTCCATCCACCTTTACTTTCAAAGGTGATGATAATTGAACATGCTGCACGAATTTAGTTTCGGTAATAATTTTCTGCTTTAAAAGCCAGTTCCAGTCAATCTTTATTTTTTGAGTACTCTTGCATGAAAAATAAAAAATTCCAAAACTGGTTATATTGTGAAAGAAATGAGAACCTTGGCTATAATCCGGATTCATGTCCGGTAAGCTGGATTCCACGATAACTTTTGCACCGGATATCTGATTCCAGACAACAGGAATCCCCAACCATGGATCTGAAGATCCCCACCTGCCAAAACCTATTAAAATATAATTAATATTTTTATCGGTCAGAGAATAATTGATCTGCTCTATTTCCTTAGCCATTGCTCTTGTATACTCAGCCCTGAAATCGTTTGGTTTGATAAATACAATGTCTTTGATCTTATCATTGACACCATTTCCCATAATATGATTGGAATAAATAAAAATCTTCTCCTGCTTGTAATCTTCGATACGAACTTCAACAAATTTATTTGAAACAACCATGGGTCTTACTTGTAAAAAACCAAATCTGGCAGATTGGATATTATCTGGCTGATAAGACATTGCAAATTCAATTTCAACTTCTGTCTGAAATTTTTCTTCCGATACTTTCATTATTTTTTTCAAGATCTCATTCAAAGGTATGATCTTTGTCTTTAAGATTGGAGCAAATGAAATTATTCTTGGTCCATAACCGGAAATTCCTGAATAGATACGGTCGGATTGAAGATCATAGGTAGAACAGATGTTTTTAATAATATCGTCGTCTTCTGCTTCTTTCAGTGTGTGCTTCACAAGGTATTCTGTTTCTTTAATGGGATCGTATTCAAAAAGTTTTCCCAAATTAACAGACCAAAACTCAGTTTGAGTCATCTTCAACATATCATTTGTAGAATTATAAGGTGGTGGAGCAGCAGGAAATTCCGGTGAATAATTCCATACTTTTCCTCCATCAACAATTGATTTTCCCAGACCCAAAGCAAGACTTACCACTCCGCCTTCCGGTTTAGATTTTCCTGTGGGATAAAAATTATACGACCTGGCAACACCGGATATTGCCGGATAAAACCTATCTCCATATTTTTCACCCACTATTTCCTGGATTACAACTGCCATCTTTTCTTGCTCAATATCTTTTTTTATTGCTTTAAAATAGTTTTTGGAACTGCTGAAAAAAGTGGAAGCATAAACAAATTTTATTGCTTCTACTAATTTATTGAAACGGGTTTTAGTATCAAATTGATTATTAGGGATCATTTTCGTTTCGAAAATTCCAGCCAGAGGTTCATACATTTTATCTTCGAACAAACTTGAGGATCGAATAGCGAGAGGTTTATGAATTTTAGAAATTAGACTGTATAAATCACCATCGATGAAAGCCGGTAAACTTGCTTTCTGGAAAGTATTTGCAATAATATCATCAGATTGATCGGATAAGGCAAGGCTATATAGATCATTTTCTTTCATGAAAATATCGAAGATATCTGTTAAAATAACTGTCATTTTTGGAATATCAACAGTTATATCATTGTATTTATTATCTTTAAAAACTGAATCTATTGTATCTTTCATCAAGATCAGGCTGGAAGCTTTACCGCCTGGTTCATCATTCCCAATGAAATTGAAGCTGCTGTTCTCATACATAAGATTTCTATCAAATATTATTTTTTTATTCATTTTAATAAAGTTCCCATCATATCAATGCAATTGCTTACAATAAAAAAGCAGGGAACATTAATGTCCCCTGCAAAGTAATTTAAACTAAATCCAGCCTCTATCTCTGGAAGCCTGTGCAACTTTGTTTATCGAGATCACATAGGCAGCATCCCTCATATAAAGATTCTTTTCTTTAGCCAGTCTGGAAACATCGAGATATGCAGAAGTCATTTTAACATCCAGCTTTCCAAATACTTCATCTTTCTCCCAAAAGTAATTCATATTACATTGAACCTGTTCAAAATAACTGCATGTTACACCACCGGCATTTGCCAGGAAATCAGGGATCATGTGAATTCCTCTTTCCTTAATTACTGCATCTGCTTCCGGCGTGGTTGGTCCGTTTGCACCTTCAGCAATTATTTTTACTTTAGAACTGATCTTATCTACATTATCCTTCGTGATCTGATTTTCCAGAGCAGCAGGAACAAGAATATCAACTTCCTGTTCGATCCATTTATCACCGGCTAATACTTCATAGCCGAGAGCTTTGGCTTTTTCTTTGTTGATACCACCAAATCGATCTGTGATAGCTAATAGATCATCAACATTGATCCCATCAGTTTTTACGAATGTATAAGAAGTATTATCAGCTTGATCCCAACAGGAAACAGAGATCACTTTTCCACCTAATTGATTGTAAAGTTTTATGGCATATTGAGCAACATTTCCGAAACCCTGAAAAGCTGCAGTAGTATCTGCCGGTTTGATATTCATTTCCTTCAAAGCTTCTCTCACTGTGAAGATAACACCATAACCGGTTGCTTCTGTTCTTCCCAACGAACCGCCCATTCCAACAGGTTTTCCAGTGATCATGCCAGGATATTTTCCACCATGAATAGTTTCATATTCATCGAGCATCCACAGCATGTGCTGAGCACTTGTCATAACATCTGGTGCGGGAACATCCTGCAAAGGTCCGATATCTCGTGCAATTTGTCTTACCCAGCCTCTGCAGATTTGTTCCTGTTCTCTTTCACTCAAATTATGAGGATCACAGATAACTCCACCTTTACTTCCACCCAGAGGGATATCAACAACTGCACATTTCCAGGTCATCCACATAGATAAAGCACGAACTGTATCTATTGTTTCCTGGGGATGGAACCTAATTCCACCTTTACCGGGTCCTCTGGCATCGTTGTGCTGACATCTGAATCCACGAAATACTTTCGATGTTCCATCATCCATTTTTACAGGAATACTGAAATGATATTCCCTTATCGGGTTTCTTAATAGATCCTTTGTTGCTTCATCCAGATTTAAGATTTCAGCAACATCATCGAACTGCTTCTGAGCCATCTCAAAAGCATTAAATGTTCTACTCATTTTTTACTCCTTCATTTTTTAAATTATCGGGAACTTTTTATTTTTTTATAATTTTAAAGTCAATATGTTTATAAGGTTTTCATTATTTATTTATTTTTAACGAAATATACTTATGTAAGCATCATATTTTATAAGAAATTGAATTGTAATATTATTTTCGGAAAGTTTTATTTTAAAGATAAAAAAGCATGGAATATCTGCATAATAAAATTGTAATCTTATATCCTTTTAAAATACTAACTTTTTCAAAGAATTTCCAAACAATAAAAAATAATCTCACTTAAATCTTATAATTCATTTCATATTTCTTGACATCAAATCCTAACAATTGAATTAATAAATCAGTTGTTTTAGATGAAAATGAGTTCTGCAAAATAGAGTGTTTTTGTCATCCTGAGAAATTCTTCTTGCTTTTCTATCGAAGGATCTCTGCTTATAATGAGATTCTTCGTTGGAAGCGACTTCGAAGATTCCCTCAGAAAGACAGCCTTTTTCATTTTGCAGATCCCTTTAGATGAAAATACAAGGAGAAAGAATTTGGAAAAAATTTTAGTTACAAGCGCACTTACTTATGCAAACGGTCCTCTTCATATTGGACATGTGGCAGGTTCATATCTGAATGCAGATATTTTCGTTCGATACAATAAACTTCTGGGAAACGATATCATTTACATCGGAGGAACAGATGATTATGGAACTCCTATTTCTATAAAAGCAGAGGAAGAAGGAGTTAAGCCAAGAGTTATTGCTGAACGTTATAACAAGAGAATGAAAAAAGATTTGGATGGTTTAAATATTCAATTAGATAATTTTTCCGGAACTTCCAGACCAAGGCATATAAAAGTTTCTCAGGATTTCTTCACAAATTTGCTGGAAGCTGGATACGTAAATAAAAAGACATTAAACCAATTTTACGATGAAAAGCACAAACGCTTCCTGGCAGATCGGTATATTGAAGGAATTTGTCCACATTGTAAATCGGAAGGCGCGCGTGGTGACCAATGCGACAAATGCGGGAAACTCATAGATGCTATGAGCTTGATCGAACCGAGAAGTAAAATATCAGGTGAAAAACCTATTATAAAAGAAACAACCCATTGGTATATTAATCTTCCTAAATTTGAAAAACAGCTCAGAGAATGGCTGGCAACCAAAAAATACTGGAAAGATAATGTTCTCAATTTCATTATGAGCTGGCTGAATGAGGGACTTATCGAGCGAGCGATTACGCGCGATCTGAACTGGGGGATACCTATACCCTTGGAAAATACCAAAGGAAAAGTTCTCTACGTCTGGTTTGATGCTCCAATCGGTTATATTTCCTCAACAATGGAGTGGGCGGAAAAGAAAGGACAACCGGATCTTTGGAAAAAATATTGGTTGGATCCAGAGACAAAACTTATACATTTTCTGGGGAAAGACAATATTCCATTTCATACTATCATCTGGCCTGCTGTACTTTCCAAACAGAAAGAGCCATTCATTCTTCCATATGATGTTCCTGCCAATGAGTTTCTAAATCTTGAAGGACAGAAGATGTCCACGAGCAGGAACTGGACAGTGTGGGTTGAGGACTATCTGAAATATTTTGATGGTGAACTTCTGCGTTATGTTCTTGCTGCAAATGCACCGGAAACTAAAGACAGCGATTTTACCTGGAAAGATTTTCAGAATAAGATAAACAATGATTTGAACAATGTTCTGGGAAATTTGGCGAACAGAACTTTTATATTCATTAAGAAGTATTTAAATGGAAAAGTCAACAAAACGGAAAATATAGATAAACTTTTCGCTGAGAATTTGTTCAGTAGCGGGTTAAATAATAATACTCCTTTTTATTTTGATAATCTTGAAGATATTTCTGATATTATTAATGGAATTGATGAATCTTATAAAAAATATAAGGTAAGAAGAGCAGTTCAATTAATTTTGCTCTTAACTAGAATTGGTAATAGGTATTTCGATATTGAAAAACCTTGGGTAACAATAAAAAAGAATAGGTCAGAAGCTAATGAAACACTTTTTTTCTGTTCAGAATTATTACGACGAATATCAATTCTATTTACTCCAATAATGCCAGAAGCCATGAAAAAACTAAGAAAAATGATGAATTTAGCTGATGATTTTGAATGGGATGACATTAAGAAGGTTCCCGAGAGTTTCAAGATTGGAGAAGTATCTCCTTTGTTCAAAAAAATCGAAGATGCAGAAATTGAAAAACAGCTTGAACTGCTGAAAGAAGGCAGCGAAATTTTGTGAATAGAACACGGATAACACGGATGGAACGGATGATCACAGATAAAGCTTATTAAATTTAATTAAAAAATAAATAAATCCGTGTTAATCCGCATTATCCGTGTCATCCGCGTTCTATAAAAAAAGGAGTCAACTATAAATAAGTTTTTCTTCTGATTTTCAAATCAGAAGAAAAACAATAGATCTTTATAATCCGGAATTTTTCAGAATTCCATCATATGTGAATCAAGCACAAATAATCACGTTATGTGTATGTAA
>JAUWNO010000333.1 GCA_030612605.1 Armatimonadota bacterium | reverse complement strand
ATCTTACTCAAATAATAAAAAAAGACCTTCCGAAGGTTATGAAACTCTCATTATTTCTTAACCTTCGGAATGGTTAGAAAGTTACTCAATCACAGTCCCCGCATTCGGTGACTTTTTTTTATTTTTCAACAAATAAATATTATTATAATAAAAAAATACAAAAAAACTTTACAAAAAAAAACTTTTATCAAATTTCACTTATGCTCATTAAAAATATTAACTGCATCATTAAAAAGGGAGGAATGTATGTTAAATTTGAAATTTTCTTTTGTTCTTTTGTTTGTTTTATTTTCCGTATTTTGTTTTTCCGATCAAGTCGATCCCGTAATGGGAGAAAAAACAGGTTATCATTCATCACAAGTTTCTTTAGAGAGCGCCTATATTCGAGCATATTCATCACGTGATACAATACCACCTTCATTCATAATTACTCACATCGAGAATGGAGAAATTACAATTCAGGTTATTTCGGATGAAGAACTTTTTACAGGCTGGGTAGATGAAAAACTTATCTGGTCAGAAACCAATTTCGATTACTGGTGGTTGAATACTCGTCTGGCAAAAGATACTCAGAATAATATTTATGCAGGAATTAAGCTATATGAGTATTCAACTCCAAACTCTAATTTCGATATGTATAAATTGTACAATAATGGTAATATCTTTGAGGAACATCTTGATTGGAACGGACCTGGCGGCAATCCGTTAATTGTAAATAATCCTGATGAAAATGTTTATCTCTCTCAACCTACTCTCGATCCGGAGGGTGTTGTAGATATAGATAATATCACTTATATCGCTTCCAATGCCGGCGGCAGTAATGTACTCTTCACCAAAATCGATGCAGATGGGACAATACTTGTGAATAATCAAACTGTTATTTTCGGAGCAAATGCCTGGACCAACGAGATACGAATAGCAATCGATACAAGTCATAGGATTTATCTTGTCTGGTCTGCAGATATGCATGATATCACCTTTGCATATTCTGATGATGGAGGAGATACCTGGTCAACTCCTATTTCTCTATGCTATAATGCTTCTCAACAATTAAACAAACCTCAAATAATCTGCGACAGCAACAATAATGTTCACATAATCTGGCAGCACTGGACAGGTTCATCCAACCTGCTTGCCTATATGAAATTAAATCCCGATTGTACAATTTCCATTGATGAAAGCTTCTTAACCCAATCGAATAACCAGGTATGGTCAGCCAAAATGGATATCGACGAACAAAATAATCTTCATATTGTCTGGGCAAAAAGCGCCCAGCAAATCACATCTGCTTATTATACAAAGATCAATGGTAACATGGATGGCAATGGACTTCCTATGACAGATGAAGAATTATCAATCGTTCAGGAACATTCATATCTGATTAACCAGAATATCCGTTATCCAAAATGTGCTGTGGATGATTATCAGAATACCCACTCGATCTATGAACAGGGTAATTATGGCTGTAATGAAAACAAGTCTGTTTATTATAAGAAAATGAATTCTACACCACTTCTCAGGATTGTATGTCCGAATGATTCAGTTCTTTTTGTGGAAATGACGGGCAGCGGAACAAATTGGGAAGGTGTGTTCTATCCCCCCGAACTTGGGATTTATGATGTGCGGGTATCAGCTTCCGATATCGACGGAAATACCGGCGTAGATTTTTATCAGTTCGAATATACAGGTCCATCACAAAATGGATTTATAACCGGTACTGTATCTCTGGAAGGTGGAATTGGAGACATTGAAGAAGTTATTGTAACTGCTGGTACAGAATCAACAAATCCTGATTCTTCTGGATTTTATTCAATCGAAATAGAAGCAGGAACTTATGAAGTTACAGCCACACTCGAATACTATGATCCGGATACAGTTGCGGGAGTTATTGTTGAAGAGGGAATGACAAGTTCCGGAGTTGACCTGATACTTATTTTTAACCCGCCATTAAATCCACCGCAAAACTTTCAAATCGATCCTTATACCGGTCTTGCTACATGGGATCCGCCAATACCAGTGCCTGGATTAACATTACTTGGATACAATATTTACTTCGAAGGATGTTTTTCATGTTTTACAACCTCATCCCAATTCCAATTTACTGGCTTGATTTATGGTATAATTTATTCTGTTGGTATAAGTGCAGTTTACGACCTTGGTGAATCTGATATTGTTGAAGTACAATTCATATATTTGGGAACAGGAACTGATGATGATAATCTCTGTTATAAAACCGAACTTCTCGGTAATTATCCCAATCCGTTCAATCCTTCTACCACAATCTCTTTTAATCTCACCACAGAGAACACGGAGAACACGGAGTTAATAATTTATAACCTCAAAGCTCAGAAGATTAGGACATTACAAATTCCTCAATCCGAAATCAGCAATCCGAATTCTGTGGTTTGGGATGGTACTGATGAAAATGACCAACCTGTTTCATCAGGAATATTTTTCTATAAATTGAAAGTTGGGAAAAATCTTTCCGAAACAAAGAGGATGCTGCTTTTGAAATAACCTTGAAAAGGCTTCTTTCATAAATTCTTTCAGATTAGCCCTTTCAAGGTTAGACGGTATGCATCGAAATATGTTCCCGGTGCATTTATATTTCATCCGCAGGAGCGGAAACAATGCATTCCAACGCTGGCCAGGGTGTGTGAAAACTGATTTCTTTAATTTATAACGACCACCATCCCTAACCCTTCCCCTTATCGAAGGGGAAGGGAACTGACTGCGGCAAAAGGAGATTGGTTCTCCCCCTAAATAGGGGGAGTTAGAGGGGGTTAAAAAAAATCGTGCTTTTCATCTGTTTTCACACAGGCTGTGGAGCATTGGAACGAGATCATAACCGGAGGTTCAAATGAAAAAATTGTATTGTTTTGTATCTTTATTTTTTATTCTTTTACAAACATTATTTTTAATTGCTGAAGAAAGAGCGTATGTAGCAAACTGGGAAGCAGATAATATCTCTGTGATTCAAACCTCGAATAACACAGTTGTGGAAACTATTTCTACAGATACAGGTCCAATTGGTCTTGCTTTCACACCGGATCATGAATATGTTTATGTAACGAATTATGGTTCAGCTACCTGCAATAATAAAGTAACTGTGATTCAAACTTCCGATAATACAATATTAACAACCATAACGGTTGGGAACTGTCCTTCCCAAATTGCTATTACACCAAATAGTGAATATGGTTATGTAGCAAATT
>JAUWNO010000500.1 GCA_030612605.1 Armatimonadota bacterium | reverse complement strand
TTCGCTTAAACATACGGGTACGATTGGATTTGCTCTCAAAAATATTGCTAAAAAAATCAGGATAATCATTAAAATCGTTTTCATAAAACCTCCAAAATTGAATAACTCAATTTGTTAGTTTAACTAACATTGTTATGCTTTATTCTTCAACAAAATCAGTCAAGAAAAAACTTAATTGATCCGGGTATCTTTTTTTTATTTACAGAAAAATGCTCTAAATACAAGTTGCAAAAGTTAATAATTTTTTAAAAGGAGAGCTTATGAAGCTAAAAGACGAACTGGTGAAAATCTGTGATGATTATCCGGAGCTGAAATTTGATTTTCGCTATCGGAACTGGGAGACAGATTTTCTGCGATTTTATCAGAGTCAGATTAATTATAACATTTCCAAAACTTCCATTTCACTGGCTACAACAATGTATCAAGGAAAAAAATCTTATTCCTTCTCTCTGAAGGATCCTACAAAAGAAAAGCTGATTGAAAAAATTGAAGAAGCAAAACTTATCATTGCTAAACTTCCGGAAGACCCGGATTTTATCGACCTGGAAGATGACCTCACAAAATCATCTGAAAAAGAAAAGAACAATAACATCGAGAAAGTTTCTCTAAAAAAGAAAATCGAGATTTTGGATAAACTTTCAAAAGCTGTGAAACCTTATGATTTCAATATATTTGGAACTTTCATCTGCAATTATAAGACCTTGTATATCATCAATAGCAACGGACTGAACAAACGTGAAATAAATTCTCCCATCTATTTTGAATTAAAAGCGGTTTCCAATAAGAATGAAGTGACAGTTCTGGAATCTTATGGCGGTGAGAATTTCGAAACTTTCGATTTGGAGCAATTCACAGAAAACCTGGTAACAAAAGTAAAAGCTGCAACTGAAGAAATTGTGGATGTAGAGCCCGGAGAATATGAAGTTATTCTTGCTCCACGCTGCATCGGCGATTACTTTTTGTATCTGGAAAGCAGCATGACAGCAAGAAGTCTGGATACTAAAATGAGTTTCTTTGAGGATAAACTCGGCAAAAAAGTTTTTCCGGAAAATATCACTCTCACAGATGATCCTCAGCACCCTGATCTGATAAATTTCGATTATAACAGCGATGGTCATGTTTATAAAAAAAATCATCTAATCGAAATGGGTGTTTTCAAAAACGTTATGGTAGATAATTTTTATGGCAGAAAATTGAAAATGAAGAAAAACGGAGCTGACGGTGAGTGTCTGATTTTGGAAACAGGCGATAAAACAAAGGAAGAATTAATTGGTTCAATTAAGAAAGGATTGTATATTTCCAGCCTGCATTATATGAATTTCATTAATAGGAAGGAAACCTCTGTAACCGGATTAACTCGTGATGGGACTTTTCTCATTGAGAATGGAAAAATCACAAAAGTTGTTAACAATCTCAGGTTCACGGAAAAAATTACTGATATTGTAAAAGGAATTACAGACATCGAAAATCAATCTTACACAATTCCTTATTCAAGTAATTATGGTGAATTCGGGATTTATAGTGGTAAGATGCCGCATGTAAAAGTGAAAGGTTTCAAGATCAGTTCATCAACGAGGACAGTGTAGCTCACATATAAAAATGGCTCACGGATAACACGGATTGAACGGATAAAAAAATAAAAATATTTAATCCGTGTAATCCGTGAGCAAAAAAAGGAGAATTGATGAAGTATGAAGATATAACAGAAAAAATAATCAAAGCTTTTTATACTGTTTACAACACGCTTGGTTATGGATTTTTGGAAAAAGTCTATGAAAGAGCTATGATGATCGAATTGAAAAAACTGGGTTTGAATTGTATGAATCAAGTTCAAATCAAAGTATTTTATGCAAATCAAATTATCGGAGACTATGTAGCAGATATAATTGTCGAAAATAAAATATTGGTTGAACTTAAGGCTATAAAAC
>JAUWNO010000075.1 GCA_030612605.1 Armatimonadota bacterium | reverse complement strand
TTCTTACTTTCACAAAAGATAAACAAGCAGATGACGAAACCGACTTTCTTTCGTCATTCAAAGAAAAAATATTCTCCTTCTTCTCTCTCAATTTTCTTTGTGTAATTTCTCTATTTTTTCTTTTTGCAATTATTTTCATGATTAATATTATTAACCTTAAATATCGAAATCGAGAAAAAACAGTTCCCATTTTCATTATCTCGATTTTTGTTGTTTTGTTAATTATTTTTGGAATCTTAAGCTTTCTGAAATTTAATTCTTATCATCAAGAAAACCAGGCTGTTCTCATCTCTTCCACTGTAATTGGCTATAGCGGACCGGACGAAGAATTCACTCGCGTTTTTACAATTCATGAAGGAATGATATTTGAAATTGAAAAGCAGGAAAACGATTGGAGTCTGATTAAACTACCAAACGGCTTGGGAGGTTGGATTCTTTCGGAGACATTTGAAAGGATTACTTTATCCTTGCCCAATAAAAAGTATAAAGTATAAAGTAAAAAGTAATCCGCCTACGCAAAGAGAAGCAAGAAGATTATTTCTACGGCGTGACAAGAAGGAAAAAGGAAAAAGAAATGAAAGACCTTGCGAATGGTTTCTTCCAGAGAGATTCTTTTAAATTAACCTTCGCAATGGTTGGAGTAATAAATTTAAATTTGAAAATAAAAAATAGAAAATAAAAAAAGGAAAAGGAAAATAAATAACTTTGTGTCTTAGTGGTTAAAAAATAACGAAATGAATAAGAGAATTTTTACAATACCAAATATTTTAGATTTTATCAGGATTTTGTCAGCTCCAGTTATAATGTGGTTGATAATTAATGGTTACAGGGATGCAAGTTTAATCGTTTTGAGTATTGCATTTGCCACTGATCTTTTTGATGGTTTCATAGCCAGAAAATTAAATCAGATTTCTAAGCTTGGTTCTTACATGGATCCAATCGCAGATAAACTATTATTCTCCTTTGTATTTGTAGGAATTTGCATAAAAAACAACCTGACAAATTGGTTGATTTTCTTTGGCATATTCTGGAGTCTTTTTATCATTGTTTTTTTGGTAATTCTGCCAATCTTCAAGAAAAAAGGTATAAAGGTAAATCTGCTTGGAAAAGCCAGTATTTTTATTAACTGTATAATTCTGTTTATTCTGGTTTATGGTTATATTCAAAACTGGTTATTATTTATTTTCGCTTTTTTCTTATTATTTCCGCAAGTAGTTTACTTTTTTTACTTTATCAAAAAATAATAGTACTCTCGTTCCCAACTTCCACGCTGTCATTCCCAACAATAAATACTGTCATTCCCATCAATAAACGCTGTCATTCCCGCGATAGCGGGAATCTATAATATTCTGAAACAGAGTTTCTAATTCAATTGTTTTCCCAAACAGAATTTGGGAACTAGCGGAACACATCAAGCGGAGTTGCTCCTTCTGTTGGAAAGCCTTCAAAATCTGCTCATAAACCAGGGAACAATTCGATTTCAACGCTTACAGTCTGCCCGGGAAAAAGTTGAACATCTGCGAAACCTGTCCATTCCTCTCCATTAATATTTGCTGTAACATTGATCCTCGGCCAGATTTCTTGAGTGATTTCCGGGATTTCAAAATTTTCCACTGCTTGATAATAATAAATAGAATCTGATAATACTTTTTGAATTAAAAGTTCTTTTTCGATTTCAACGGTTACTTCTCCTTCTCTTTCCCAAATAGTATAACTCATAAACACATTTGCTGTAAATTCATCAGGCCATTCTTCACGCTGCGATTGAGTGTTCACAAATCTCATTTGAATTCCACCCGAAACTTGATATTGAAGAACCTGGTTTTTTTCACATCCAACAACCAATAAAAATGTTATGATTATTATTAAATATATTTTTTTCATGTTCATCTCCTTAGAATTTCCTGCCGACTTTGAAGGATACAACTAATTTTCTTTCATCCTCATCATTTGCTTCATTTCTTTTGGTTAAGATGGGTATTTTTGCCAGTAATGTTATATCTGTTCGTAACAAACGATAAGAAACCATTGGGATAATATCCAGCAGAGTCATATCCTGCAGGTTGGAAATATCATTCTCTTGTACGGTTGGTCCTCCCCAGTTATTTGTGCGTATTATATCTTTAGAGCCTTCTGCCGTAGTTGAGAAAACGAGCAAACCACCCACAGTCCATTTATCCAAATAATAGTCTAAATTACCTTTGAAAATGAGCATGTTCCCATTATGAATATCATATTTGATTGTTTCAATATCATCAGTTGCCGGATTATTGTCCATATCATCATAAAGTAGTTGTGCAGTTTTTTCATTAATCCCATTGAACTTATAAATAAGATTTCCAGAGAGAGAATATTTCTGCATATATTTGTATGCAGATAAATCCAGAACAAAATCCGTGGAACCTGTTCCAAGAGGAACCAGATAACCATCTTCCATATTTTCCGAATCCCCAGTGGGGAGTTTAGCTTGAACATTCAAACCAAAATTAATATTGTTAATCCACCTGCTGGTTCCCACTTTAAATGAAATATCTCCAATACCTGATGCGGTTTTAGTTTTTAGCAAATACCTCATTTCTCTTTTCAGGATATAAGGAATCGTAAGGCCAAAATTGATTTTTTTGAAAGTATAACCTAATGGTAGAGAAATTGCTTTTGTAGGTCCTGTAACAGTCATTTCAATTCCAGCTTCAAAACCATAAAGAGTACTTTCTTCAGTTTCTTCAATAGTTTCCTGTTCCGGTTCTGTGGTGCCGGTAATAATTTCTTCCACAAACGGATCAGATAAAATCAGTTCCGTGTTTTCTATTACGGTTTCCACTCCTTCCGGTGTTATGGTTATCAGAATTGTATCGGAAAAAAGACACGAAACCATAAACACGAAAAGAAATAATAAAATCCTTTTTTTCATTTTTTAACCTCTCTTTTATTTATTTTTGTTTAGATTTATTATTTTGATTCTTTCCTGTTATTTCATTTTTTAAGTATTCTCTAACTCACCCTCGGTCCCTCTCTTTAACACAAGAGAGGGATGACTGTTGCTTTTTTTTTCTTTTTATTTCTTCTTGCTTTTCTTATTCCTTCTTGCTTTTCTTATGTTCCTTCTCTTTGGAATATCTTTCATTTTCTCATCAAAAAGAGAAGGACAGCAGGATGAGTTTAAAAAAGAAAAATCAGCTTTATACTATCTTTTAAAATGAACATCTTCGTTTGAAAAGCAAGATGAATTACTCAGTATGACAAAAATAATTTTGCATAAACTCCTATTCTCCAATTATTTTAACGAGCACTCTTTTTCTGCGTTTACCATCAAATTCTCCATAGAAAATTTGTTCCCACGGTCCGAAATCCAATCTGCCGTCTGTAATTGCTACAACAACTTCTCTACCCATAATCGTTCTCTTAAGATGTGCATCTGCATTATCTTCAAATCTGTTATGCTGATACTGAGAATAAGGTTTTTCCGGGGCTAATTTTTCCAGCCATTTCTCATAATCGTTGTGCAATCCTCTTTCATCATCATTGATAAAAACACTGGATGTGATGTGCATGGCATTTACAAGACAGAGTCCTTCTGCGATTCCACTTTCTGATATGCATTCATCAATCTGAGAAGTAATATTAATCAATTGCCTTCTTGAGGTTGTATTGAACCAGAGTTCTTTTTTGTATGATTTCATCTGTTTTCCTTTTTTTGCCACAGACTTTTATCCACGAATTACACGAATTACACAAATTACTAATAAAAATCCAAATAACAAATTACAAATTACAAATAAAATTAAAATATCAAATCTCAAACAATTTTTTGCACCTTTGCGTTCTTCAACTTTTTAGGCTTTGAAATTTCATTAGAAATAAGAAATTCGTTATTTAACTTTCACTGACTTTCACTGACAAGCACTGACTTTTTCCTTCATCCTTCATCATTCCTTGTTGGATATTGGATATTCATTTTTCATTGTTTTTTCCTGTTTATCCTGTTTATCCTGTCAATTTTATCAGTGCAAATCCGTACAATCCGTGTCATCCGTGGTCTATTTTTTGATCCCCAATCCATCAAAGTAAGAAACTAACTTCTTTTTCAGTTCCTTCTTGATCTTTTTCTCAACAGTTCGAATTGCTCTGGCAGTTGCTTCCGTAAATGAGACATGTCCTTCGCGACCTTTATCTGAAATCGTAATAAAAGTTGTTCCTGAGTTGTCATTTATTTTAAGTTGCAAATCATAACGAACAAAAACCAGGTTTTCTCGTTTGATGTCGGTTTCCTCAAAAGCAACACTACCAACAGCATGCAGGATTGCATCATCAGAAAGAACAAAACCCAGATCAGTCATCAATTCCTCAACCAGAATCGTAACTTTATTTTCCACATCATTTTTGATATCAACATTGAAACTGATCAATTTGGCAGATTCAGCAGCTTCTTTGTTCAACTCATTGTAATTATAACCAAGTTCTAAGGAAGCTTTGGAATTAGGAGAAATGATACCAAGCTGATCCAGCATAATTTCATTGTTCAAACTTATTGCAGAAGCTGCATTGAGATTGGCATATTTGGAAATCGGATTTTCTGCATCTTTCACCTGAGAAATAAAAAACTCAATTCTATCTGCATTTTTATTAATCTTCTCAGTATAAATATCAGCAGTTTTCATCCTATCGAGATAGGCAATCACATAAACTCTTCCCATATTATCAGTGTAACTTTCTGCAAATTGGATATTAATAAGAGTCTGTTCAGATTGGATGTTCACCTGTTTCGTGATATCCGAACTCTCTTCGAAAGTGCTGCCCTGATCAGTTATCAATTCCTGGTATCTTTCTTTAACAGTCAGGTCTGCTTTTATCTTGGATTCGAAAATTTTAGAAAGATTTCCAGCAGCATAATTTTCAGCTTCAGCTCTGGAATCACCATCTCCGATCGCAGTTAAATAAATGCTTTCCAGATATACATCTTTAGGATTATCCAGCCAATCAGGTTTTTTATCCTTTTTCTTCTTTGCCTGCAATGTAAACAGAATTATTAACATCAAAATAACTAATAAAATCTTTTTCATTTTTACCTCGATCTATTTTTTCAAAGGGTTCTGCAAAATAGAGTATTTTTGTCATCCTGCTTGCCAAGCTGAAGCTGGCGAAGGCTGAAGAAATTCTTCGTGCTTTTCTATCGAAGGATCTCCGCTTATAATGAGATTCTTCGTCAGAGACTACTTCGAAGATTTCCTCAGAAAGACAGCCTTTTTTCATTTAGCAGAACTCTTTATTTTTTATGATACAATCTCTTCGCCAAAGGCGAATAAATCTTGACTGTGGAAAAATCAAACAGGAGTGTTTGTCCAACATCAATCCAAATAAAAGGATTCGATCAAATTCAAACCGGATGTACTGATCTCTTTTTCACCTATATCATCCACAAAAAGTAAAGTGCCCTTTTGGGAATAATACTCAATTTTGATGAAATGAATTCCCGGTTCTACTTCGATTTCTCCAATCAAAACTTTAGCAGGAAAAAAGCGGGAAATTCTAAGGTCAGCATTTTCTGTGGCATCCACTGCAACATCTGTTGCCAAACGAGCAGCGAGACCTAAATAACCTCCACCTGTTTGCTTTTCCAGCTCACCCTTTGCTTTTTCCGATAATAAACCTTTCACAACCGAGCGTGTAATCGTTTTTAGATAAATCAAAGGTTCTTTTACTTTGTAAGTTTCCAAAGCAACATTTTCCACACTTTCAATTGATTCCAATTCCAACTCCAGTTTGTCATCAACAAAAACTTTGATTTTGGCAACCTGCGATTTCCTCAAATCCATATAAGGAAGCTGGAATTTGAAATGATATCCTTTTGGTACACCCTTCCAATTGATCAGATCTAGTGTTTTCAGGTTCTGTTTCCCTCTAGGATTTTCCTTGGTCGTGCCAATAACGATCAGATCTTTCTCTGTATGAATATAAAGTGTTTTTGCTTTTTTATCCGGTGATTTTCCTACAAAGCTGAGAATATCGATTCTGGCTTTATCAGTTCTGTTCAGATAATTGTCCATTTCCGGAATTTCAAAATCACAGATATGTTTTTGCAGTTCCCATGAATCTCGAATTTTCTGCAAATCAATTCTGGCATCATCCATTTTTCCTTCTGCACGATATAAAAGAAGACTCAAATATCTTCCCAAAGCAGAATTATGAAACTTGCTTTTACCTGTTTTGAACTCAGTTTTTTTGTCTTTAGAGAGATTAAATTGAGCTGCCATTTTTACATGTTTGTCTTCCAAAACAGATAATTTGTTATTTACTCTGCGAATTTCAACGAATGCTTCATCAAACTTATTCAGTTCCAGATAATTGAGAGCTTTGAAAACATTCAGGTAAATATCCTCATAATCTTCACCGGAATAATCCATTGCATTATCATTCAAAAGCAGGGAAACAGCAGCCTTGCTGATGCTTTTTGTATAAAGTTCCTCGATGGCAAATTCCGCTTTTTCGAGAAACTCATTACTTTTTTTGTATTCTTTATTATAATGATATAACATTCCAATATCGAGATAATAGAGAACTTTTTCTTTTTCTTTATAGAATTTATCTTTGGAACTTTCGATTTGAGAAATTGCTCCTGCAAAATCTCTGATTTCCAGTTTCTTATTAATTCCGGAAAATTGCTTTTTGGAAGTTTTCATGCTGGCACATCCGGAAATTATTCCCAAAAGAAAAATAAAACAAGTTAAAAAAATAAATATTCTTTTCATAAGATTTTTCTCCTTTTTGTTGAATAACATACTAGTTCTGCCAAATAGAGTGTTTTTGTCATCCTGAGAAATTCTTCTTGCTTTTCCATCGAAGGATCTCCGCTTATAATGAGATTCTTCGTTAGAGTCTGCTTCGAAGATTTCCTCAGAAAGACAACCTTTTTTCATTGTGCAAAACCATTTTGAATAACATGTTAAGTTGCTCTTTTCATAAAACAGCAACTTATACTACATTACCATTTTGCTTTCTTTTGTTTGACAAATTTCTTGATTTTCTTGGAATCCATCCATATTTTTTCATTGGTTTCAACGTTTATAAGTTCCATATCAACCTGATAAAATTTGATCTGTTTTCCTTCAATAGCATCAATATGAGTTTTGATGCTTCCTTTGAGCATGAAATCTGCTCCTGTTTCAGCAGCTAATCTTTTTGCTGTTTCATCAGAAGCATAAGATTGTTGTTCCAATCTCTCATCTCGAACTTCTTTTCTTTCTTCGCTGGTAGCTACGAATTTCACCTTTCCACTGTTGATAAATTCTCTTTCAATGTCTTTTACAAAAGTGCCTGTTTGAATATGTTCAGAACTCAGATTTCGCACTGCTCCAACAACCACTACAGGTTTTCGATCATTTTCCATTACAAAATCATTGATCCAGGAACGGCTGATCAATCCACGAATCATCTGTTCAGCTACCAACCTGGAATCTGTATCATTCCATCTTCCACTCAAATCTTGAACTTCATCGACAGAGCCTCGAGTAACTGTTCTGGTCGATGGTCCGCAGCTTACAATCATGAAAATTGTAATGAAAAGAACTCCCACTAATAAAACTTTGTTTTTTTTCATATCTCCTCCTTTATTTTTTTTGTTTAGAAGCAAATTTTCTATTTAAATTGTCAATCAAAAAAAGATATTTTAAAAAGTAAAATTTTAAGAACCTGATTTGAATAACATTTATATCATGTATCCTTCTTGTTCCCAAATGCAATTTGGGAACACAATTGTTAAAGAAATTATATTTCAAATTAATTTTATCTCATCTACCCGAATGAAATCAAAGTAAAACTTTTCAAAAAATTGCATTCCCAAATGCAATTTGGGAATGAGCATAAATTTGTCTTTTTATTTTGAGTTTTCATATTAATGCTTCTATTTATTTTGAATTTGTAATTTGTGTTTTGGATTTTGAGTTTTTATATTAATTCTTCTTTGAATAACATTTATCTTTGGTATAAATAGAAAAGGTGGTCGAAAAACCACCCAAAAAAAATTCTCCTTTTCTCCCTTTCTCCCTTTCTCCGTTTTTTATCCCTTTTTCCCTATTTCAATTCCTTTAGCAATTGCTTTCAAATTCGCTTCTAAAAGAGCAGGATTTTTCTTTCCTAATATTTCTTTTAAATCTTTTTCTACAGTCTCAAATTTCACGATACCGGTTTTTCCAATAATAACACCTAATGAGACCATATTTAAAACTTTAGCACTTCCGATTTCATTTGCTATGGATAACATCGGAGCATAAATTTCCTCGACATTTTCTCTTTCAAGTTTCTCCGGGCACATATCAGAATTCGCAAGCATGAGTCCACCGGATTTTATCATTGGACCAAATTTATCTACCGAAGGTTTATTCAAAGCAACCAGCCAATCCGGATGAGATACTAACGGTGAGGCAATTTGTTT
>JAUWNO010000200.1 GCA_030612605.1 Armatimonadota bacterium | reverse complement strand
CGAGGATATCCAAAACGGCAATTTTCATCTTGCTGCAAATAGTATTGCTATCGATGCCGGATTCGATACAACTGGTTATTATTATCCGTTCGATATGGATTACAATCACAGAGTCTGGGATGGAGATAATAACGGAAGTGCGATAATCGATATTGGTCCTTATGAGTATAATTCACCTGCTTTCGGCGGTATCGAGGGTTATACCTACAATCCAACAACCGGAGAACCTGTAGATTACGTGCTTCTCAAAATCAACAACCAACCGGGAGAATTCACTTTTACAGATAGCATCGGAAATTTTGAATACAAACTTCCAGCAGGTATTTATGATGTTTATGCAGAGCGTGTATTTTACGAAGATGTAATCGAATATCAAGTAGAAGTTTTTGATGGTCAGTTCACACAGGTACTAATTCCAATGCAGGAAACGGTGGATGTGGAAAATATACAATATTCAATATACAATTTTCAATTGAATAATTATCCCAATCCATTCAATCCTTCTACAACAATTTCTTTTTCAACCACGAATTTACACGAAGAAACACGAATTGAAATCTATAATTTAAAAGGACAAAAGGTTAAAATACTTCTGAACGAAAAACTTCCAGCAGGAGAGCATTCCATAATCTGGAAAGGAACAGATGAGAATAACCGAAAAGTAGCCAGTGGACTTTATTTCTACCAGATGAAGAATGGTGATTATACATCTGTGAAAAAGATGCTTTTGATGAAATAACCTTGAAAAGGTTTCTTTCAAAGATTCTCTCAAATTAATCCTTTCAAGGTTTCTCACATTTCGTTTGCTGAAAAGTAAGCGATATAAAAAAAAATTAGAGTTCTGCAAAATAGAGTGTTTTTGTCATCCTGCTTGCCAAGCCGAAGCTGGCGAAGGCTGGAGAGATTCTTCTTGCTTTTCCTTCGAAGGATCTCCGCTTATAATGAGATTCTTCGTTAGCAACTACTTCGAAGATTCCCTCAGAAAGACAGCCTTTTTTCATTTTGCAGGATCCCTTTTTAAAAAAAAATAAGGAGCTTATCATGAAATTTGAAAAAAAGCATTCATTAATTTGTTCGGTAGTTTTAATTTTATTTGTATTACCTTGTTTAGTTTTTGCTCAACAGGTTCTAATCTGGGATAATGATAATAACTCAGATTTTATTGACCCGGAAGGAACAGGTTATGTGGGCTGTGAATATAAAATACAACAGGCATTAACAGCAAATGGAATCACTCATACCACTGTTTCTGCTTTACCGGCAGACCTTTCCGAATACGATGTGGTTTTCGTAACTCTGGGCATTTATTGCGTGGGCTGAGGAACTACACCACCCGGTGTCGTTGGCACCACTCAACAAACTACACTTATTAATTATTTAAACGGTGGGGGTTCTCTTTATATTGAGGGAGCAGATGTAGGCTACAATCATCACACAACTGCATTTTTCGATTTTCTGGGCACAAATTACATCAACAATGGAACAATAAATGGAATCCATAATATTTTTGGAGTGCAGAATACTTTTACATCCGGAGATAACTTTGCCTTTCAATATGATGAAGATCCGGATTATATGGTAGATATTCTGGGTGCAGATGAAGGATCTCTTTATTTTACCTGCCAGAATGAAATTGGACGTTCTGTATATTATGATGAAAGCTCCTATCGAACTATTTGCACATCTTCAATTTTCGGAGCAATGGCAGATTCAGAAGGAACCAATACAAAAGCAGATTTGATGGCACGCTATTTTTATTTCTTATCCAATGATCCTGACCCGCATATCTGGGCTTCTACAGATGAACTCGATTTTGGAACTCAATATCTGAATTATCCCCAGAACATTACATTTAATATTCGGAATTTAGGTTATATTAACTTAAATGTTTCTTCTGTAGAAATCATTGGAGATGGATTTGTTTACACTGGAGCAACTACTATTGATTTGACTTGGGGAGAACAGACCGAACTTGAAATAACATTTACGTCCGAAAATATTGGAATATTCAGTGCCACATTATCTATCCAGAGCAATGACCCGGAACTGAATCCATTGTTGATAGGACTGAATGGTGAATGCGTTGCTCCACCGGATATAGAGTTATCTTCCGATTATTTTATTGTAAATCTTGAACCTGGTTCTGTAGAAGAAGAGATATTAGCGATCAGCAATGTTGGGATTAGTGACCTTTCCTATGTGATCAATCTTAATGATTTGTCTCTCCCATCAGAGGGTTCAGGTGGTCCGGATGATTATGGTTATCAGTGGATAGACAGTAATGAACCGAATGGACCTGTTTACGACTGGCGGGATATTTCTATGTTGGGAACACTTGTAACTTTTTCGCATAATGATGTGGGAACAGAATTGATGCCAATCGGTTTTGATTTCAATTTCTATGGCTCAAGTTATTCTGAATTCCGTATTAGTCCAAATGGTTGGATAGGTTTTGGAGATGATTGGACAGATTATCATAATTACGAACTTCCTCGATTGAATGCTCCTCGTCCTGCTATTTTTGGTTTCTGGGATGACCTTGATCCTCTTCAAGGCGGAGATGTATATTATTACAGCACTCCCGATAGTCTGATCGTTTTATTCGATAATGTTATTCATTATCCGGGAATATATACCGGAACTTATGATTTTCAGATGATCATGTTTGCAAATGGTCATATTTTATTTCAATATCGCCAGGTTAGTGGAGACCTTGATACTGCGACCATTGGAATTCAAAACGAGGATGCAAGCGATGCTCTTCAAGTAGTTTATGATGCTCTGTATGTTGAAAATGAGCTGGCTGTTCTTTTTTATTCAGGTCCAACCTGGTTGGAAATCAGCAGTTGTGCAGGTACAATTCCAGCAGGCTCAGTTAATGATATTACGTTCTCTTTTAATGCAACTGATATGTTTAATGGAACTTATGAAGCAGAAGCAGTTATTGTAAGTAATGATCCTGATGAATCTGAAATTGTAATTCCTATCACAATGAATATTGGTTATGTTTCTGGAGAAGGAGATATACCTTCTGTTCATAATAAACTTCTTGGTAATTATCCTAATCCATTCAATCCTGAAACTAAAATTACTTTTTCATTAAACACCGAAAACACCGAAGGCACTGAATTGATTATTTATAATTTAAAAGGACAGAAGATAAAGAAATTAGAAATTAGGAATTTGAAATTAGGAATTAATGAGGTCGTTTGGGATGGAACCGATGATTCTGATAATCCTGTTTCCAGCGGAATATACTTGTACAAAATAAAATCCGGAAGATATTCTTCAACCAGAAAAATGATTTTGATGAAATAGTGACATAAAGCTCTTGTATCCAAACCCCAGCTTGGATGCAAATAATCAACGCGATGAGAAGGTTTCCAAGCTGGGGCTTGGAAACCAGAATATTAGGGGACATTTGGCACTAATGTAAATAACCTTGAAAAGGTTTCTTTCAAAGATTCTCTCATATTAACCCTTTCAAGGTTTCTCACATCCGCAGGAGCGGAAACAATGCATTCCAACGCGGGACTTGTCCGCCAATTCCTTTCGGGTGGAGCATTGGAACGAGATTACATTCATATTAATCTCCATCATTTTTTATACAGGTTGAAATTTTCTAATCTTTCTAAATGAAAAAGGCTCAACCAAAATGCTGAGCCCGATTAAATATTTATTGTAAATTATTTTACTTTTAAAACTTCTTCGATAATCTGCACGAAATTCTCTTTGGGAAGTGCTCCTGTTGTCATTTGCGGTTGATCTTCCATCGGAATAAACAAAATGGATGGGATGCTTCTAATACCGAACATACCAGCAAGTTCTCGCTCAACTTCCGTATCAATTTTATAAATTTTCACTTTACCGTCATATTCTTTTGCCAATTCTTCCATGATCGGTGCCACTCGTTTGCAAGGTCCGCACCAATCTGCGTAGAAATCTATAATTGCTGGAATTTCACCTTTGAATTTCCACTCTTTGTTTACTTCAAAATCGAAAACTTTTTCTTTGAAGGATTCTAAAGTTAAATGTTCCGGTTTTGTTAAAGTCTCTTCTGAAAACATAGGTAATATTATCATTAATACAATTACTAAGAAAGTTATTTTTTTCATCAATTCTCCTATCTTAGACCTAAGATTCTATCTATCTTTATTTTGTCAAATCCTACTATCGGGCGATTATTTATCCACATTTGCGGAACTCCCTGCTGCCCGGATTTACGGATCATATCCCGGGCTGCACTTTGATTCATGGAAACATCGATGTCTTTAAAACGGACGTTGTTTTCTTTGAGATAACTCTTTAATTTCCTGCACCAGGAACAGGTTGGTGTGCTGAAAACTACTACGCTTTTCATATCTTACCTCATTCTCAATATTTAACCATTTTGGCAATAGATTTAGCATTTCCTGCAAAATCTATTTCACATTAAGAACATCCTGTATAGTTTTCTTGAAACTTTCTTTGGGAAGTGCTCCCATTGCCATCTGCGGTTGACCTTCTTTGGGAATGAACAATAAAGATGGAATACTTCTGATCCCAAAAGCTGCTGCCAGTTCCTGCTGATCTTCTGTATTTACTTTGTAGATATCCAATTTGCCTTCATATTCAGTGGAAAGTTCTTCCAGGATAGGAGCAACCATTTTACAGGGAGCACACCAGTCTGCATAGAAATCGATGATAGCAGGTTTATCACCTTCAAATTTCCAATCTTTACTTTTTTCATAATTAAATACTTTTTCTTTAAAAGTTTCCTGTGTTAAATGTACCATTTTTTCTCCTTCGACCCGGCGTATCAGACCTCTTACGATTGGCACTGAGAAGCCGGATTATTTTTCTTTTTTTAATAATTAATATAATTGAATAATTCACAATGTCAAATAATAAAAAATGAAAGTTCACATTTCTTAAAACTTGACCGATAATTGTGATAAGTTTTTTCTGGGAGGTGAAATTCGGAGGATTAAATGTATTCACAAAAAGATTTTGATCTAATCAAAA
>JAUWNO010000032.1 GCA_030612605.1 Armatimonadota bacterium | reverse complement strand
CCAAACGGTTTATGAAATAGCCCTGAGTTTGTTCATCCGGGAACCAGATGATGCCGGTTCCGACCTTATCTGAAGTGTTTTTTATCGGTTTTCAATGCTGGAAATTTTGCAGATACTCACAATTATAACAAATTCAAGTTTCTGCATAACAGGGTATCTTACAAGAAGTTACAGAAAAGCTCATATTAAATCCACAATTTACTCACAACTTATCCACACTTGAGATTAATGCCATCTTAACAAATAATTGCAGTTAGAAAGGCAAATTTTTTTATAATAAGAAATGATGATATTTTCAAGAAGTTAATGTGGATAAATATGAAATCACAAAATACAAATCCCAAAATACAAATAAATTCCAAATAACAAATACCAAATACTAAATAAGAGAAAAGTTGAAAAGATTTCTATCATCCC
Source organism: Armatimonadota bacterium (assembly GCA_030612605.1). Taxonomy (GTDB): domain Bacteria; phylum Cloacimonadota; class Cloacimonadia; order Cloacimonadales; family TCS61; genus JABMPU01. The sequence continues at coordinate 11,188 of JAUWNO010000032.1, read as the reverse complement.
AGCCCTGAACCTTGAACATCGAACCTTGAACCCAGAACCCAGACCCTTGAACCCTGAATTCTAACGAATAAAAGTACTTTCCAAAAAAATCTGCCAGTTTGTACTGGAAAAATCAAGCTGATTATATTCTTCCAAACGGTTTATGAAATAGCCCTGAGTTTGTTCATCCGGGAACCAGATGATGCCGGTTCCGACCTTATCTGAAGTATATCCGCTGGGATATTCAGATTTTTGAAAAATGAACCAACTATCAATAGTGCTAACTATCCGGTCACAGAATTCAGCCAAGGAATCGGGAGGTTCGTGCTCCAGAACATTCAGGAAGAATTCCTTTATATCGACATCCTGCGCTAAGTATTCCCAGGAACCGTTAAATTCTATACAATCCTGCCTGCTCAAATGAAAGATATCATCAGAAGCATTTTCGATCCAATTTTCTGTGAAGAAAGAAACATCATTCAGCAGATTTTGGAAAAGTAAAGTTTTAATCACCGAACAGGATATGGGAAATATCTCTTCCAACCAATAAAATTCATGAAAATAATAGGCGATTTCCATAGCTAAATTTTGCACAGACGAATAACTTTCCCAATTTGATAGAATGCTGTGATATGGAAATCCCTTTGTATCGATAGCATCCTCAGCAGCAATTATGAAATCTGTGTACTCGTAAATCTCCGTGATAACTTCTATGGTCTGCATATTACAGGCATCGAGTATCAGAATATCCAGATGCGAATCGATATTTTGCAGGGCATTTTGAAAATCTTTACCCGGAATGCTGATGTAATTTTCGCTTTCAGCATCAGGACAAAAACAGGGTGGCAAGTCCCTGTTCATTGGATACCATCCGTTTCCGTGCGACCAGATTATGAGAGCTTTTTTTTTGGATGGATATTTATTAAATCCCCAATTGGCAAATTCTGTCAAAGTATGATAATCACCACTATCGATCTCACCCAGAGAAGATATCATTTTTTTTTCTTCCGGATAGATATGATATCGAAAGGCTCCCTGTTCAGGATTTGAAGCACTGTGATCTATCTGTACAATCACATTAATTTCGTCTGAAAATGTGGCAGACTCCATTTCTTGGATATCTTCAACGGCATGATTATTCAAACCATTATCAGCAGCCATATAAACTAAAATTGTCCATTCAGCTTCTTGCTTTTTGTTGCTGCAACTGGTTAATAGCACAAGAAACAAAACAGAAAGAATAATTAATCTCATCTTAAACCTATATCGGCTAAACCCCGTAGGATAACTCCCATTTTCTGTTCTGTATCCTTGGATATAAGTAGTATCCAACGGGGTAAACCGAAAGCAAAAAATTTAAACACTGAAAACACCGAAAATAAAAAATTCAAAAATTTGAAAAAAATTCTATTTGCCAAGCCCCAGCTTGGTAACAAACTTGAAAGAGGTTTAATATGTATCCAAGCTGGGGCTAGGATACGAGAAATCACGAAAATCTAACAAAAAACATAAAAGTTCGTTGTTGTTAGTGTTTGCCTGCCCATCATATTTAATTTCTCTATTGAAACTTCTTTTAAATATGTTTTGGGTTAGTTGCTAAAAACTCTTTTGCCAAATAATATGGAATTTAAGCATTAACGAACTAAAAAGTTCTGTGAATCAGAAAAAGTTTTACTCATAAGATTGAGCTGGCTCAATTCCTTTAAGGACTCTGATAGCACCTTGACTGAGTGCTTCCATTTCATTTTCACCGGGCAAAATATGGATGGGAGCAATGAAGCTAACTCCTCTTTTTATTTCCTTAACAACTAAAGGATTGTAAGCTAAACCACCGGTTAAAAAGATAGCATCCACTTTTCCTTCCAGCACTGCAGCACAAGCTCCGATTTCTTTATTCATCTGGTAACACATCGCATTCATGATTAGTTCGGCTTTTTTGTCACCAGCGTAAACTCTTTTTTCTATTTCTATGCCGTCATCTGTTCCAAGGTAAGCGATGCAACCACTTGTTTTTGCAAGCTTGGAAAGCAGTTCTTCCTTTTTGTATTTTCCAGAGAAAGCAATTTCCAATAAGTCACCGATAGGGAGTGCTCCTGCTCTTTGAGGAGAAAATGGTCCCATTCCCAAAAGTGCATTGTTGACATCAACAATTTTGCCGTTTTTGATAGCAGCAATGCTGATACCACCGCCCATATGAACTGCGATGAAATTGCAATCAGTAAATTTTTTATTTAATTTCTTCGCTAAAAGACGAGCTGTGAAACGAATATTAAGAGCATGAAAAAGAGATTTTCTCTCGATTTCCGGAATTCCAGAAATTTTTGCTATTTCAGGGAATTCATTAACAGTAACAGGATCTACAATATATGATGGGATATTCAATTCATCAGCAATAGATTTTGCTATGAAGGCACCCAGGTTTGAAGCGTGAATTCTACCCCAGAGGTTTGGATCTCTTAGGTCTTCGAGCATTTTTTCAGTGACTTCAAAAGTTCCCCCGGAAACAGGTTTAACAAGTCCTCCTCTACCAACAACAGCATCGAGCGAATCAATTGAAATATTATTTTCTTTCATTGCATCTAAAACCAGTTTTTCCCTGAACTCATATTGCTCGATGATTCCGCCAAATTTTGCCATTTCTTCTGCATTGTGGCGTAACACCTTTGTGAACACAGGATTATCATCATCAAAAACAGCAATTTTCGTAGATGTTGAACCGGGATTTATTGCCAGAACTCGATATTTCATTAAACTCCTCCGAATTTTTTTTATAGCAAATTGTTGAATACGAATTCTAACGTCAATTGTTTTTTTAAGAGGTTCCAACTTAGTTATTTCGCCTACTCAGTTGATTAACTGGAGCGGCTAAATTATCTTTAAAATTTCACCCAAAACAAACGAATAAAAAAATTTGACACAAAAAAACATACTTTAAATAAATGTTCGGCTGAGGTCAGATATGAATATAATTAATAACAGGACTGGATGGATAGAAGTAATATGTGGAAGTATGTTCAGCGGCAAGACAGAAGAACTGATTCGCAGGATTCACCGCACGGAATATGCCAAGCAAAAAGCTCAGGTTTTTAAACCGAAAATAGATAACCGCTATGATAATAATCATATTGTTTCGCACAACAAAACTAAAGCACCATCCCAATTAGTACAGAAAGCTGAAGAAATCTTGGAATTGGTGGAAGAAGATACAGAAGTTGTTGCCATCGATGAAGTTCAGTTCTTTGAAGATGACATAATAGATGTTTGTAATAAATTGGCAGATATGGGAAAGCGAGTGATCGTAGCTGGGTTGGATCAGGATTATCAAGGGAAACCCTTTGGTCCCTTGCCGAAATTGCTTGCTATTGCTGAATATATTGAGAAGTTCCTGGCAATTTGTGTGAAATGCGGAAATCCGGCAAATCGTACTCAGCGGTTAACCAAAGATAAAGATACAATCATTGTAGGAGCTTCCGGAATTTACGAAGCTCGCTGCCGAAATTGTCATGAGGTTTTGGTTTAATGCGTTTTTTATTGGTTCAGATCATAGATATTTATATGATAATCATCATCATTCGAGCAGTTTTATCCTGGTTTCCAATTGAACGGAATAGTAGTTTTTTCAGGATTTATTTCTTCATAATTCAGATTACCGAACCTGTTCTGGGTCGTGTAAGAGAATTTTTAAGCAGGATGGTCCCGAATATGGCGATCGATTTTTCTCCCTTTATTATAATTATTTTGTTAAATGTTTTACGTAATTTCATATTGAGAGCTTGAAGATGTTAAAGAAGATTTCTGCTGCTGCTGATTTTTTGAGATCCAAAATTGGTTTTGAACCGAGTGTCGGAATTATTTTGGGAACCGGTTTGAATTCGATTGCAGAAATGGTGGGAAATCCGGTTATCACCCCTTACCGGGAGATTCCGGGAATGTCCGTATCTACTGCTCCATCTCATGAGGGAAGACTAATTGCCGGCAATATTGGAAATAAAAAAGTGATAATACTGCAGGGTCGTCTTCATTATTACGAGGGATATTCCATGGAGGAGATTACTTTTCCCATCAGAATTCTCAATGCATTGGGAATTTCACATCTGATAATAACCAACGCTGCAGGCAGCTTAAATACAAATCTCGAAAAAGGCGATATAGTTTTAATCTCGGATCATATAAATCTGATGGGTAGCAATCCATTAATTGGCAGTAATTTCGAATTGTTGGGAAATCGTTTTCCCAGCATGAATGAACCGTATGACAATAAAATGATTTTCTTGGCAAATCAGGTTGCTGAAGAAAATCATTTTATTGTGAAAAGCGGAGTTTATGTTGCTGTTTCCGGTCCTAGTTTAGAAACCCGGGCAGAATGCAAAATGTTGGCAATAATGGGAGCAGACCTGGTAGGAATGTCAACCGTGCCGGAAGTTATTGTTGGGATTCATTGCGGAATGAAAATCTTAGGAATTTCTGTAGTAACGAATCTTGGAAATATATTTCATTCAGAACCTCACAGCCAGGATGATATTACAGCAAGTGCAGCAACAGCAAAAGCTAATTTGGAAATTTTAATTTTGAATCTAATAAAAAAAATAAAATGAGGAATTAATCATGTCTGAGGAAATTTTAGCACAAAAGGTTTTAAAGAAATATGAGAAAATTCTTTTAATAGAAAAAGAAGAAACTCTAAAACTTATTAATGGAATTGATGAAATTCAGAAAAAAGGTTCAAAGAATCGTAGTGGTGATTTATCGTCTTATTCGCTTCATCAGGCAGATATGGGCACAGACACTGATGAATCTGAAAAACGCGTTTACCATCTGAATCAAGAAATGAAAAAATTAAAAGAACTGAATTTTGCTTTGAAACGAATTTACGAAAAAACTTACGGAATCTGTGAAATTTGCGGTTGCCGAATTCAGGAGAAACGACTGAAAGTAGTTCCCTACGCAAAGTTTTGCATAAAATGCAAATCAAATGAGGAAATGAATAACAGAAAAAGATAATGAAAAAACTCTCATATTTATGGATTACGATAATTGTAATTCTATTAGATCAGATTTCAAAATTTATTATTAAAAACTATCTTGAAGTTGGGGATGTGATAAAAGTGACTCCCAAATTTTTCTGGCTGCATCATGTTCAGAATTCTGGTGCTGCTTTCAGTATTTCTTTTGGTTCGTTTTTAATAAATAGGGTAGTGTTCATTATCGTTTCGGTTGTTGCTGTTCTGCTTCTTATTTATCTTAATATTCGCTCAAAATCTAAAACAGAAAAATTTGCTTTTGCCTTGATTTTAGGCGGTGCAATCGGTAATCTCATTGACAGGGTTCTTTATGGGCGTGTTACAGATTTTTTAGATTGTGATTTTCCGGATTTCATTATGGAACGCTGGCCGGTCTTTAATATTGCAGACAGTTCAATAGTTATCGCAATTGGTATATTGATATTTTTTTCATTGTTTATTCAGCACAAAACTACGGAGGAAAAATGAAGTTGAAATTTACATCTGTTTTACTTTTTATTGTGATTTGTAATATTTTTATCTCTCTTTCTGCATTGACGATTTATGATATTCAATATACTGAAGAACCCAGTGGTGACTCTCCTTATGAGGGAGAGGAAGTAACTACCAGCGGGATAGTAACAGGAAGTGGTTACGATGGGAACAAATATTTTATCTCAATGCCGGAAGGTGGTGCGTGGAAAGGAATTTATGTTTATGATTATAGCAACTCCCCTAATTTGGGAGACGAAATAGAAATTACCAGTGTAGTTGACGAGTATTATAATATGACTGAGTTAACGAATATTTCCGGTTTTTCTGTTCTCAGTTCAGGAAATCCAATCCCTGATCCAGTAAACATTTCCACAAATGAATTAGCAACAGAGGAACAATATGAAGGTGTTCTTGTAAAGATATCTAACGTAGTTGTTACAGAAACTCCGAATAATTACAATGAATGGTATGTCAGCGATGGTTCAGGTGAATGTCAAATAGATGACGGATTTTACGAATACCCCAATCCTGAAATTGGTGAAGAATTCTACTCAATTACTGGACTCATCGATTATAGTTTTTATAATTTTGCGCTAAATCCGCGTGATGAAAACGATTTCATATTGATGGGAGTGCCAATTATTGAAGATGTTTACACTATTCCATCTTATCCCTCTATTAATGAAGAGATAACAATGGTAGCAGAAGTTTTTGATTACGACAGATTTATTTCTGAAGTTAAAATTTATTATCGTTATGCAGGTGAAGTTGATTTTATAATCGAAGATATGCTGGATATCGGAGATAATAAATATGAGTATGCCTTATCTGCTTTAACTGCTGAAGATGAAAAATATGAAGTAAAAATTTTTGCTAAAGATGATGATAACAACCAGACTTTTTCTGAATTATTTTTGATTGAGATTTTGCAATTATCACCAATTATTTCCAATCTTCAAATCCTGAATAGTCCGGAACCAAACGATACTCTGCAGATTTCAGTGAATATCGAAGATACAGATGGGCAGATTGTGGAAGCCCAATTATTGTATAAACTGGATTATAATGATAAAATTTATTATGCTGACCTGGAGCAGGATTTGGCAGATTCTACATTATTTTTTGGATTGATCACGGGTAAATCTGCTGGAATTACTGTAAATATCGGAGCTTATGCAATAGATGATTCATCTTTGGTTACCATTGAATACAACCTTGCATCCTACACTTTTCCGGTGAAAACTCATAAGGCAATTTTAAAAGTACCTCCCAAACCTTTCGATCCTTATGCTGGTGAGAAAATCATTATTGATTTTTATTCTAAGGAAGATGATAAAGCGATTCTCAGAATTTATAATGCTGAAGGAAAATTGATGTTCACTCCTCAAAATATCATAATCGCAAATCAAAATGGACTAAACCAGTATGAATGGGATGGACGGGATAAATACCAGAATCTGCTTCCTATTGGATTATATATCTGTTACCTGGAAGTTATCAATGCGGATACTGGCAGCAAGAAAACCGCTAAAGCACCGATTGTAATTGGTGCTCCTTTGAAGTAGGGGGATGGAATGAAAACTTTTCAAATTATAATCTTACTTTTAATTTCTTTTAATTTGTTTGGCGTATTTGATGATTATGAACCATCTTCCAGAGCTCGTGCAATGGGTGGAACATTTTATTCTACTTCAGATGATGCTAACGGTATTTTCTATAATCCGGCAGGACTGTCTTTAGCAGGAAACAATCTTGTGATTGGTTATACAAAACCATTTGGTAATGATTTTCAGGTCTTGAATTCAGTAGCATTTAGCATGGATTTACCCAAGAATTTCGGTACGATCGGATTGGGTTTACTTTCGATGGATGTTGATTATCTGGATGTGAATCTGATGAGCGAAAAAATTTATGCTGTGGCTCATTCTTTCATCCTTTTGAAGGATGTTCATTCTGCCATTTATTTTGGATATGTTGCCAATTTTTATCATCTATCCATCCATTCATTTGGAGATCAAACAGCGTTCGGATTGAATCTGGGAGCAATTGCAATTCTTCATCAAAGAACCAGGTTGGGTTTTGCTGTAAGCAATCTGAATAATCCTAAAATTGGAGAAGATAATAATAATAGTTTGCCCAGAAAAATTGGAATGGGAATTTCTTACCTTCCATATGAAGGAGTCACAACTTCTCTCGAATTGAAAAAAACACTGTCCGATAGAACAAAATCTGAAACTGAGATTCATGCCGGAACAGAAATTGAGGTTTTCTCATCTCTTATTCTTAGATTCGGAGTACGAAACAAACCCAGCAGTTATTCAATGGGTGCGAAGTTTGAATTGTTTAACGTTTATATCGATTATGCTTATAATACTCATGTATTGGATGCAACCCATCATTTTGGCGTTGGTTATAAATTTTAGAAGGAGAATTCTATGAAAAAAAATGACGGAAAACCAAAATCTAATCCCATCGTTACCGGTTTGATAAATGCTTTCTTTGATATTCTAAAACATTTTGTGAAAGATTTCGAGAATATGCGAAAAGTAAAGAAAATTGATAAATTCAGTGATAAGTTTTCCACATTAGAGCATTTACTTATTCGCCTGGAAAAAAGAATGGATGAGAATCGTCATCAAATCGAAGACTTAAAAAATAGAATTCTCTGGGGAAATATTATCATTATTATTTTAATTCTAATAAATCTATTTCATCTGATAAAATAAGGTTAGACTTTTACTATCCTTACCTTTCGATAGGAATCATCAAACGAAAATTCGATACGAATGGTTTTTTCGGGAAGTAAATTTTCTGCGATTTCGGGCCATTCAATAATTGTAATTCCTTTATCAAAAATATCATATAAACCGAGTTCCATTAATTCGTCTTTAGAATCCAACCTGAAAAAATCAAAATGAAAAATCGGAAATTTTCCGGAATATTCATTCATTAAAACATAGCTGGGACTGCTCACATTTTCTGTAACTTCTAAAAATTTACAAAGATGTTTTGTGAAAAAAGTCTTACCAACGCCCAGCTCGCCAAAAAGAGCTATAACATCTCCGCATCTTAAGGATGGAGCTAATTTTTTAGCAAGATCAATTGTATCTTCTTCTTTTCGTAATTTTATAATCGTATTCATCAGCGGATAAACTCACTTGCCAAAAACACAATTGGCTCTATGTCCTTAAATTGTGAGATTAACTTTTTCTGGCATAATAAATGTTAGCCTAATCTCGCACTGTGTTTTTGGTCAAGTGAGCGAGGGTTAGGCTTTTTTTATTCATTAAATTTTTATTAAAACATTCAGTTTTTTTACAACTTCTTTAATAGTATTTTCAGGTACTTTGCAAATAAATTCTATCTTTCTGGCTCTCCAATCTAAACTTCTTATCTGGTCCGATAATACAACACCCTTTATTTCTAAATCTGATGGCAGAATGGTTTCAAATGGATAACCCTTGATTTTACTAGTTATTGGAAAAAATAATGCAAGACCAACTTTTCTATTATAAGAAGATGGTGAAATTACAAATGCAGGTCTTTTGCCTGCTTGTTCGTGTCCAGATTGAGGAGTAAAGTTTAACCAGACGATATCACCTCGTTCTGGAATATACTCATAAGATATTATAATAATTCCTTACCAACTGGTGCGCCAAAATCAATCTCTAAATGGATGTTAGACTCATCAATTTTTGAGAGAAATGATTCAAGACTATACTCTTTTTCTTCAAGAATTGGGATAATAATTAAATTGTCGTTTTTAATAGACAGATCGACTAAACTGCCTTTAGAAATCTTTGTTTGTTTAGCAAAAGCTTTGGGTATTCTTAATGCCAAACTATTTCCCCATTTTTGAACTTGAACTTGCACTATATTCTCCTATTTTTGTTTATACATAAAAGATACATCTGTTTTTAGTTAATGCAACATTTTTTACAGGAAAAAGCAACCTAACTATTTTTTGGGCTTACAAACTGCAACCGGAAGTATCATTTCTTCCATGGAAATTCCACCATGCTGAAAAGTGCCATTATACTGTTTCTGATACTGATGGAAAGAATTTGGATAAACAAAATAATAATCATCTTTTGCAAACACATAATTATCCACGATGTTCCGTGCAGGCAAACCAAAATCCTCAGGGTTCTTCAAATGCAATGCCTGTTTATCATTACAAGAAAGATTTCTTCCCTGTTTATAACGTACAGTAGTAGTCGTATCTTTATCACCCACAATTTTGCTTGCCCTATTTACTTTTATGGAACCGTGATCTGTAGTAAGGATTACAGTTGCATTTTGCTTTATGATCGATTTGAGAGCTTCATAAAAAGTTGAGTGCAAAAACCAGTGCCTGGTGAAAGCTCTTAAAGCAGAATCATCTGGAATGGTTTCTTTCAGGATTTGGCTTTTGGAGCGATGATGCGTGAGCAGGTCTAAAAAATTATAAACTAAAATTACCAGTTTATCATGACTGAAAGTATCGATTTTTCTTAAGACATAATTGCCTTCTTCAATACTGAAAATCTTAATATACCTGCTTTGTTCCAGGTTATAGCCCAGATCTTTTATGTGAGCTTCCAATAGTTGATGTTCATTGCGATTGCGACTGGTATCCAGATCTGAAGATTCCGTCCAGTATTCAGGAAAATTTCTGGCAATATCACAGGGAAGCAGACCGCTGAAAATAGAATTCCTGGAATAGGGCGTTGCAGTGGGAATGATGGAATAATACAAATTAAGTTCAACCTCAAACAATTCTTTGATGAAAGGTTCGATCATATAATATTGGTCTAATCTCAGACAATCCAGAACTATGAAATAAACAGGATTTTTTTTCCCCAAATGAGGAATAACGAATTCTGAAATAATATCAAAAGACAAATTGGGTCTGTCATCAGATTTAAGCCAAGTTCCATAGTTTTCTGTGATGAAATTTGAAAATTCAGTGTTTGTATTCCATTTTTCCAGAAAGTGCATTTGAGATAAAGTGTGGTCATTCATTTCATCGAGTGTGAGCTCCCATCTACAAATCTCCTGGTAAATATCGAACCACTCTTTCCAAGTGGGAGCGGAAAAAAGTTTCTGATTTAATTTTGCTGAAAACTTAGCATATTCTTCACCAATTTTATTTTTGCGAATTTCATCTGCCTGAAAAATCTTCTTTATTGCCATTATTATCTGGTTGGGATTGATTGGTTTTATCAGGTAATCTGCAATCTGGCTGGCAATAGCATCTTCCATCAAACCTTCTTCTTCGCTCTTTGTAACCATGATCACTGGCACAGAAGAATTGATTTTTCTTATCTCACGAAGAGTGGTTAAACCATCCATTCCGGGCATCATTTCATCCAGAAGAATCAGATCGTATTTTTCATTTACTAACATCACAATTGCATCAGAACCATTGGAAACAGTTTTGACTTTGTAATCCCTTTCAGTTAAAAACAAAACAAATGGCTGTAAGAATTCTATTTCGTCATCAATCCATAAAATTTTTAATTTTTGCACAAATCACTCCTTTTTTCTCCCACTAAACACGCGAAAATCACGAAAAAATAAACTTTCAAATTTTAGTCTTTTTTCATTCAGGTTTTAGTTTCATCCCAACCCTAAATCCAGAACCCTGAAAGAATAAATTTCAAATTCCAAATTCCAAATAACAAATAAAATCCAAATATCAAATTACAAATAACAAATAAAATCCAAATACC
>JAUWNO010000262.1 GCA_030612605.1 Armatimonadota bacterium | reverse complement strand
ATCTTATAATAAAGCTGAGTGGATTCCCAGGTAGTTCCACCAATTAGTCCGATTGTTTTCATTTTTCTTTTACCTTTTTAGGATTCAACTTTTTTATATCTTGCTCCAGCTCTTTTATGTTCTGCTCAAATTTAATTTCTTCTAATTTTTCATTATATTTATTAAATTCAATTTCAGCTCTTTCTTTTGCCATTTGATGAGTGATTTCCCCTGCATTATTAAGCAATTCTCTTCCGTTCATTTATAATATTACATCAAGCCGTTCAATCCAATCATTCATATACATTGGTGTTTTCTGCTGTGCCATTGTTTCTGCAAATGCAAGATATTGTTCTACCAGCAAACCAAGCAGTTTAATTTCATCTTCATTCAGAAAATTCTTAGCAATGCTGACATCATTCTTACGAACTGAGATATTTGCTTTTTTGTCATAAGATCGCATTCCCAAAAGCGGAAGAGTTGCGTCAACCCGACGATAAACAAGTTCGGCTGCTGTTTGCTTACTTATTGCCCAAAGCAATTTATTCTGAATAACTTTGAAAAATGAAATCGTCTTTTCACTTTTGGGATCATAATCTATGCTGGTTGTATAAATATCTTTTATTTTTTGATAGAAGAAACGCTCCGATAAACGTATTTCCCGAATTCTTTCTTGAAGCTCATTAAAGTAATTCATCGAATTACCTTTTTTGAAACGCTCATCATTCAAAGTGAAACCTTTTACAAGATACTCTTTTAAGCGTTGCGTTGCCCAAATTCTGAATTGAGTTGCAATCTGTGATTTGATGCGATAACCAACTGAAATAATTGCATCAAGATTATAAAATTGCTGATTTCGTTTCACTTCTCGATTGCCTTCTTTTTGAACTTGTAAGAATTCCTTACAAGTTGACTCTTTTGTCAGTTCACCTTCTGCAAAAATATTTTTTAAATGCATTGTGATGTTTTGCGGTTTTACCTGAAACAATTCTGCCATTAGTTTTTGAGTAAGCCAAACAGTTTCATCTTCCAGTCGAACATCAAGCTTTGTTCTGCCATCTTCGGTTTGGTAAATTATTAGTTGAGAGTTATTTTCCAAATTATTACCTTATCAATTTATTTGCAGAATCCCGAAGTGTTTGTTCGATTTTGTATGTTTCAAAATTAATTGAGTTGTCATTTAATCCACCCACGGATTTCTGCCGAGACCCTTAATTTCTAACTCATCCTCGGTCTTTGCCAATGCTACGCCCCGACAGGTCGTTCCCTCTCCAAAGAGAGGGAAGATTTTTGTTTCCCCTTCTCTTGCAAGAGAAGGGGTTAGGGGATGAGTTGAATAATTGAATTTCCTGATTTTTCCTCATTATTCTCAAAAACACCAAATTATACAGAACTCATTTGAATATGAATCTCCTTTTTTCGATTTGAGAATGGTTCTGCATAATAAGAAATGTATGTCTTTCTGAGTTCATCTTCGAAGAATTTTCTTACGAAGAATCTCATTTTAAGTGGAGAGCCTTCGATGGAAAAGCATGAAGGATTTCTCCAGTCTACGCTAGCTTAGACTTGGAAAGCAGGATGACAAAACACTCAATTTTAAAGAACTAATTTAGGTTAACCGTTGCAAAGGTCAACCTGCATTCGCAAAGTTTTGAATTATTCACTCAATCAAATATTAATCCTGCAATTCAACAAACTGATATAATTTTGTTTGATCGTGTTGCTTAACGGACAAAGCTAATGCATATATAAAAACCTTTTAATACTTTTCTTTGGCGTTTTTTCAAATTCTTCAGGATAAAGTTCAATCTTGGAAACAGTCATATATTTTGGAAAATGACTATTCATCAAACTGAGATTTTCTTTCATTTTCTTATCCAGTTTCTGCTCATCGAATCCTGCAGTATCCACAGCATCCAAATCCGGATAGACCAAAGCGACTAATTGTTTATTTCGTTCAATCACGATAGATTCCTGAACAAAAGGAAGATTATTGAGAAAAGCTTCAATTTCTTCCGGATAGATATTTTGTCCTGAAGAGCTCAAAATCATACTTTTGCATCTGCCTTTGATATAAATAGTATTGTCTTTATCGATGATTCCCAAATCTCCTGTTCGCAGCCATCCATCTTCCAGAGCATTTTGGGTTGCTTTATCATTCTTATAATAGCCATACATTACATTTTCACCTTTGACCATTATTTCGCCAACAATATTATATTGGTCTTCAGAATCGATTTTTACTTGCAGCCGGTCTACGATTTTTCCGCATGAACCTTTCTTGAATTCGTCCCAGCCGGTGTAGCTGATCAAAGGTCCGCACTCAGTCATTCCATACCCGATAGTATATTTGAATTTGATTTTTCTAAGAAATGTTTCCACTTCATTATTTAATGCAGCTCCGCCAATCACGATTTCAAAGAAATTCCCACCGAAAAAAGCAGTTAGTTTTGAGTTTATTTTCTGGTTTATTCGTTTCTCGATAAAAGGAATTTTCATTAAAATCTTAATGAGTGTTTTATTCAAAGTTGGTTTGATCTGCTTTTTGTAGATTTTTTCAATAACCAGTGGAACCGTTAAAACTAATCTCGGTTTTATTTCGCCAAAAGCTTTTATTAAGATTTTTGGAGAAGGAATTTTTCCCAGAAAAGTAATATGACATCCCAGGGTGAAAGGATAGAGAAATTCGAAAACACAGCCAAAAACATGAGCAATCGGCAGGAAAGAAACAATTTTATCTCCGGCAACTAAAGGCATATTGGAACGGGCGAAAACTATGTTGGAAGCCAGACTGTTATGAGGAAGCATCACACCTTTGGAAAACCCTGTAGTTCCGGAAGTATAAATAATTGCAGCCAATTTATCATTTGGAATTTCCTCTAAAACAAAATTATCAGAAGAGAGTTCATTATCAAATTTTTCCAGGTATTGTTCTCCAGCTTTCTGAACAATCTGAAGCATATTTTTCTTCCTATGAAAAAGGATAGAAAAATCATTCAGAGAAATTACAGCTTCTAAATTCGGCATGTTTGAATCGTCCAAATTTTGTAGAGACTGTCTTCGGAAAAGAATAGAACAGAATCGGAATGATTAACAATATGATGCACATCATCCGGTTTGAAGTCTGGCAGGATAGGAACGATAATAGCTCCGTAGGTGACTGTTGCCAGATAAGTGATTGCCCAGTTCACAGAGTTTTTTCCTAAGATCGAAATTTTATCATCTTTTTTGATATGACTCTTCTGAAAGATATGGTGTAAATAAATGATTTTATCGGCAATTTGAGAGTAATTTAATGCATCACTTTTATAATTGGAAAAAGCTGGTAAATCCCAATTTTCTTTGATGCTGTTTTCTAAGAATCTTACAAAGTTTTCTTTCAACATAGTTCCTCCTTTGAAAGAGATAATTTTCTCATTTAATATTGAAAAGCTTTTACAAATTAATTCAGCCTAAATCGACCAGCCTGGTTGATAAGATACTCGACGTGGCAGACAGAGTTCCAAGAATTTAGTTTAACAGGAAATCATAGATTCCCAAGTTTGAATCCAGCTCTCCAAGAATAACCATTGAGATCTGAGTAATCAACAAAATTTGAATCAACATCTTTGACAAATCTTTTACTGATTCCAAACTCTATATGAAAAATATCAGTCATGCTAAATATGACGTGAGCAGCTGGTTCATAAACAAAAAAATGATCGTATTTCCCGCATTTCAAACCACCAATACCGATTAAAGAATAGATCGAGAAATGAATCAATTCATCAGGAAAAAAAATGTACTCCAATTCCAAACCACCATAATTCATTACTGTTTTATTGGTTTGTACTTCAATTGTAGTAAGTTGTGCGTAATATCCGAGTCCTACAACATAACGCCGGTTACCCATCCAGCCAATTCTTCCACCAATAGAAAAAGCACTGTTTCCCGCGATACTGGTAAGCTGAGCAACAGGTCCGATGAAC
>JAUWNO010000014.1 GCA_030612605.1 Armatimonadota bacterium | reverse complement strand
TAATTAGAGATATCAACTTTTGTGAAAAATTCTACTTTCTTAAATTCTGGGAGAGTTGAATTATAAGTTCCATATACTGTTTCATTTAATTCACTGAATTTTTCAAGTAAAAATTTCCCAATTCCTCTTGATGCTCCTGTTATTAATATCATTTATAGTCTCCTTTCATTATAATAAGTTATCATGACCATTTAATGATTGATGCCCCCCAGGTCCATCCCGCTCCAATTGCTGTAAAAACGATTATATTACCTTTTTTTAATTTTCCTGATTTATTTAATTCATCAAGTAATATTGGTATTGTTCCAGCGGAAGTATTTGCATATTTATCCATATTTGTCATTACTTTTTCAAATGGAAATTCAAGAATTTCTGCTGTTTTTTTTAAAATGCCAATACTGGGTTGATGTGGTATCATATAATCTATATCGTCTACTTTTAATCCTGTATCCTTTAATACTTTCCTGATTGCCTGTGGAAGAAGAGTTGTTGCACTTTTGAATACTTCTTTCCCATTCATTTGAAAGTAATGTAATCCTTCTTTAACAGTTTTTATGCTTGCTGGATTTTCTGAACCACCTGCAGGAACTGTAAAGTTATATCTTCCCCTTCCATCAGAATATAATCTATATGCTAAAAATCCTTCGCCATCATTTGCATGAGATAAGACTGCTGCACCTGCACCATCCCCAAAAAATACACAATCCCGCCTTGTCCAATCTGTTATCTTTGAAAAAGTATCCGCCCCAATAACCAATACATTATCATATACTCCACTAGCAATGAACTGTGATGCTACCGACATCCCATAAAGAAAACCAGAGCATACAGCGGCTATATCAAAAACTACAGCATTATATGCTTTTAGTTTATCCTGCACAAAGCATGCTGTTGAAGGACAAGGTCTATCAGGAGTTGATGTCGCTACAATAATTAAATCGATATCATTTTCAGTTAATCCTGCATGCCGGATTGCATTTTCTCCTGCTTTCCATGCCAGATCACTTGTAGCTTCATCTTTAGAAGCAATTCGTCTCTCTTTTATACCTAAAATTTTTTCTATCCATTCTTCATTTGTATCAACAATAGTTGCTAAATATTTGTTTGTATAAATCTTTTCTGGTACATAAGAACCTGTACCTACAATTTTAACATTACGAACCATTTGTTTCATTTTTTTCACCTCCATTAATTACCATAATATTATAAAATTCTTTCAATGTAATAAATTTATAATTCCGATTATAGAAAAATTTAATTTGATCCTCAAAAAGTGATATAGCATCTATCCCTAAATTTCTTAATTTTAATTTGTATCTTAATTTATCAGCAATTAAATATGAAATAACATTTTTAGCTCTTTTAGAAAATTTAGTTAAATCAAGGTCTTCTTCTATAAACTCATTTGGATGAATAATAAATACAGGTATATGATTAGATAACTTTGTTTCAAAATCAACTAATCGTCGTAAAATTTTAGTTATTATAGGAGATATCCTCATAAATGTACCTATATATGGAATTAGATACGAATTTATCGGAACTTCTAAAATTTTTGAATCACCTTTTCTTGAAAGATTATTTTTTCTGGCAAAATAACATTTTCTACTTGCATTGATCCAATTCAATTTCTTCAATGCACCAAACGAGAAAAAAATGTCCCCTCTTTGCGGTGCCACAGAACTATCAATTTTAAATCCTGTTTCAGCAAGAGCAAGAGCTGTATTTTTGTTTACTCGTAAAGCAGGAGCCCTAAATGATATAACCTCTTGGCCAGAAATTTGTTCTAATATATCTTTAGATTTCTTTAAATGATCTACCTGTTGTTTATAACTTAATACATCAAATGCTGAATCAGCAAAATGGGTATATCCATGACATCCGACCTCATGTTCTTCTGATAAAATCATTTTAACAATTTCAGGAAATTTCTCTGCAATATAACCGGTAAAAAAAAAAGTAGATTTTACATTGTACTTATTATATAAATCGAGTAATATAGGCATTCCTTCTTTCAGAACTTTTTCACCTGTTTTATCACTTAGACAGTGGTTTCTGATAGAAGTAGTTTCAACATCATTAGTAAAGAAAAAGAATTTTTTTTTAGTCATCTTATAATTCAACATCTTTAATTACTTTTGCTGGAATTCCTCCAGCAATCACCCTATCAGGAATAGTTTTTTGAACAACCGATCCGGCTGCAATCACACTATATTCACCAATTGTGACTCCGGGTAAAATCATAGCTCCAATACTTACCCAAGCACAATCTTTAATAATTACTGGAGCAATGTAAGATTCAAATGTTTTTTCAAAGTGTTTGTATGGATTAGAGTGAGTTAGTACAAAATTATTGCCTGCTAGACTAACATTATCTCCAATATAAATATAGTCAGGATAAGAATGATCCAATGTTACTTTTAATCCTATAAATACATTTTCCCCTATATTTACTCCTCTCCATCTGTGCAATCTCACTCGCCAGCTGTTAACAGGACAATTATACGCTAAAGTCTCAAAAACAAAATTAAATGTTTTTTTAATTATAAAAACTGCAAGATTAGATTTTCGTTTTTTACTGCCTCTACTTGCCTGCTTAAAAAAACTTTTGCTTGGTTGGTAATAAGGTGCTGATTTTACTTTTTTAATTTCCTTCATAATTTAATCCTCAATCAATAAATTTAAAACATTATCTGCTACTTTTAATTATCTTCTTTGAAATATTTCTGACAGATTGCAGAGTACGCCATTTCAGCCATTTTAATATCGGATCGTTCCAGTTAGCGGGATGTACTAAAACATTAATTCTCTTAATTCTGTCATTTGAAATCAAAGCAATCAAATCATCTGTTGTATGAGCTGTTACTTCAGCATTCTTCCCCTCATAAACGTTATCTACTATTCTTGTTCCGTGACTATCCCAACTCAATCCCGTATCAGAAAAATACTTAATCTTCTCAAAATCAAAAGATAAATATGCATCGCCAATAATCCCAAAATCCTTAAAATCATACTTCTCCCAAAGTTGAATACTAGGATAATACTTCATGTTAATTTTGCCTGATAATAAAGCATAACCTGTCTTGATTAAACCCATTATTGAAGTCGATGAATAATATCCCAGTGTTCCACCATGTTGACATATTGTTGAAACAGGATAAATTTTTCTTAAACGCTCAAGATCAGATCGGAATAACCCAATAGCTTTGGGAAAATCTCCTCTAGTTAAAGACAATACTTCATAATGATATCCTATTTCATGACCCAGTTCTGATATTTGTTTTATGATATTTTCGTTAAAAACACCCGGGATAGTTCTAAAATAATAGGAAGCACTTATGTCTTTTGAAGATTCGTATTTCGCCATCGAAAGTGCAATTGGTAAATCATATTTTGTATCAATATCATGTCTGATAATTACTTTTTTATTCGAATTATATAAATCTGCATCCAAAATTGCAGTTTTTATATTGTAAAAGTTGTATCCATTATCTTGCAATGATTCTATTATTTGTATATATTTCTTTACAGTGAAATCTCTCATTATTTAAATCCCAACTGATAATCCGGATCTTCTCTCATTATTTTTATACTTTCCGGGTAATTCTCCACAAACCATATCATAAAAGCAGTCACATCTATCTTATCCGCCAGCATCTTCTGCCTTCTTTCCTGATGAATTTGCTTTAAATTTTTAATTTTTAATAATTCTAATGCTTTCTCCAAAACACCTTCCGAATCTCTAAAATTATAAACAAGTTTATATTTATCTTCTTCCTCTTTACAATATCCTACTTCAAGACTATTAACATAAATAGCAGGAGTACCCAGCATAGCGCATTCTGAAGCCATCGTAGCTCCTTCACCAATATAAAGATCAGCATAACTTAAAGCATCATGCATTTTCTCCGGTGGAATATTTATTTTATATTTCTTTAATTCCACAGGTAATTCTTTTTCAGAGGAAATAAAAACTTTAAGTTTTTTTGATAACACTTCAACAAGTTTGAATTTATCTTTTAATTTAAATCCCGACTGATTTCTATCATGATAAGCTTCCCAGGCAACAAAACGCAATATTGAATATTTCTCACCTTTCTTCATTCCAAGGTATTTTAAAATAGATTTATCAGGAATAAACCTATTGGGGTGTAAATAGGCCAATTCAATATTTCCGGAATACCGAAGATGATTTTTACCTAATTCTTTTTTATAAGAATCCGCAGTTAATTTAACATCAACAAAAGGCACGGTGATTTTATCTAATAAGCTTACATTTTCAGTATCGGTAAAACCGACATGAGGGATGCCAAGTATTTTTGCTATATGCGCTGCATGAGGAGAGTACCGGCTAAATATCAGGTCAGGTTTGTATCTCCTGACAATTTTTAGAAAGAGCAAAGCATTTGGGAAATACTGCATGACCTTTTTTACCATCGATTTTTTGGACAACCCGATCTTTTCATACTTTAAGCCATATTTTTCCAATAAATAAATGGACATCTCCTTTTCTTTTGCGGTGAACAAACACTGCCACCCTTTTTTTTCCAAATCACAATAGACATTTTTAAAATGATGTACCTGCGCTGGATGTCCGATATCAAAAATTATTTTTTTTTGTTTTACCATTTATCTTGTAATTTTATTATCTATCAGAATAATTCAATGTTTTTGCAATTTGATCTATTTCGTGTTTTTTCAGATCCTCATTTAAAGGTAAACTGATCAAATGATCATGAATCCTTAAATAATTTTGTAGATTTTCTTTCTTTAAATTTTTGTTGAAACGGGGATCTTTATCTAATCTAATTTGAATACATGAGTCAGCTCTCTGCTCAAGATGCTTTGATTCTATACCATTATCTAGCATAAGTGGCATCAATTTGTCCGTACGGATAGAAGGGTGATAAAAAAACAGTTTACCAATGACCATCTTTGTGCCATTCCCATCTTGAAAAAACTGTTTCTTCCATTTTTTACTATCAATCATCAAATAAATATCTTCATTTTTTTTTTTTCTGATTTCATGATATCTATTGAGATGTTTTAACTGAACAGAAAAAATCTTAAATAAGAACGAGATAGGCTTTTTTAAATTGCCTGCAAAATCAACTTTTCCTAAGTACCTTTTATTATCAGTTAGAGTCAGTACTTTGATGAGAGCAAAACGAAACAATCGATTTCTTAGATTAGTCTCCAACCAACCCCTAAGAATTCTGAACAGCAATTTAACTCTATCAAAACGAATCCAGGTATCCTGTTCAAGCTTCGCAGCAGAATATAATTCTTCATCATTTGTAGCCAGAATTCCCCCACCAATTCCATACCCCATTTTCGTCAATGAGAAGCAGGCTATATCTCCAAAATACCCAACAGACCTATGATTCCTCTTGCTTCCCAAGGCCTGTGCACAATCTTCTACTACCATGTATCCCTTTTTCTTGATCTCCTGCACATCTACAGGATATCCACCAAAATGTATCACTTGAACGACTACATCATTGCCCACATTCTCAAGTAATAGAGTGGTATCTATGACAAGTGTTTTTTCATCAATATCGCAATAATAAAGTTCTTTTCCGGACTCAATTATTGGACTCAGTGCTATTGTGCAGGTTAAGGGCGAGGTTATTACTGTTTTTATTTTTTTTAGGGATTTATATGCCAAATATAATGCTGCTCGGCAAGAATTGGTTAAAAGAATATATTTTTTTCCGGTCAATTCCCGAAAATACTTAGTAACTCTTTCTTCTGATCTTCTGATAAAAAGTGCCTTTAACACTTTTCTCATCGATATGTTTGGTGAATAATAAGGGATAAACATGATAATATTATTATGCTTAAGCTCTCTTCTTCTTTAAAAAGAAAAGCATCGTTAGAAAACGTATGAACGGGTACATATCGTTCAGTCTAAAAATTGCGCTGACCGTACTTTTCTTTGGCAACAGTTCTGCCAAACTGAATCTTTTTTTAAGCACCCCTTGCAGAGCATAAGGAATATCGACCAACAGATTTCGCCAATAGAAATCTTTTCTATAATCATTTGGGTAAGTCTTCTTTGAACAATTATTGAAATAATCATAAAGCATCACCGGATAGTTAATCCCGCAGTTGATGGCCAACCCAACCCAGAGCCAAGTGCGAGCATTCATCTCGATCAATTTGTACTCTTTATCGCGAGGATCTCTCAAAAATTCGATCTCGCATACGCCGGAATATTTCAGCTCTCGAAGAATCTTCTCCCCGAAAGGCAACAGATGAGATCCATCGATACTCTTGCAGAAGGTTGCCGTGCCGAAACGCAGCGGATGTTCCCTGAGTTTCACACCCGCCCAGTGGGCTTTGATTTCTCCATTGATCGAAAAAGCGGTGAATGATTCGGTCCTATTTTGACCATCGCCAGGAATGACCTCCTGCGTAAAAGTCTCCTCAATGGAAACAAGTTCCTTTATCTGTGCCAATTGTTCAAGCAATTGAGTTTCATTTTCTGCCAAAAAGGCTTTCTTGTGGAACTTCCTGAAGAAGGTTAGACCATTCTTTCCCCTGGTGAGAACCGGATAGCTCAATCCTTTTATCTGTGGGTCATCATTGCCTTTAAAATACCAAGTTTTTGGATAAGGCACACCAACAGAATGGGCCAAATCCAGAAAACGATCTTTGTTAATTATTTTTTCTATCGTCGACAGGAATTCGGTAATGATACCAAGATGTTGGGACAATCTTTCCCTATTACGTGCCAGGGTCATTACTGCATGATCATTAGACGGCAACACAATCCATTTTTGTAAACCTTCTTTTTCAACCAAATCAAGCAAAAAATCAGCCAAGTCATCACTCTGATAATCCGGGCACTGATAAAATGTTTGGCAATATCTCGAAAAACCAGCTAAGCACTTCTTCTCTTTATCGATGACAACCACAGGTATCCCCTCTCGCCCTAAAGCTCTGGTATTAGCCAGTCCCTGGACATGACCTTCAATTATAATGGCGCCTGGCTTGTTTATCATTGCAGGATCGCCTGATAAACAGAAAATAGTCGTTTGGCAATGGTATTGGCATCAAGCCCCAACTCAATTATTCGCCGACGACCATTGGTTCTTCCATGAATCTCGTAAAAACGAAGAGCAAGTTTAATTTTTTCCGCCACATCCTCGGGATCAAAAGTCGTCAGATAATAGCCGGGTTCATTTCCAAACAGCCAAACAATATCCCCTACATTAGTTGCCACCACCGGGCAATTGCAGGCCATGGCTTCTTTCACCAAGTTTGGAGAACCCTCCATCAATGATGGCACAACAAGAACGTCGATGGAATTCAAGTATTTTACTACACGATCATGTGATTCTGGGTAGGGAGTAACAAGAGTAACATCTTCCGAATCGATATGGTTCAGTGCGTCTTTGACCAACTGAACGTTCTTTCTGATGCTTTTTGTATTTCCCAAAAATAGAACATGCTTTTCCCCCGCTTCCAAGCCCAATTCAGGTTTAAATCCGCTTTCGTAATATTTAATTTTGTTCAACAAGATACCGTTGGGGATTACATGGGATTTGCTTTTGTAATATACGTATTTTTCAATGTTATCCGATTTGCATATTATTGACCTGACAAATGGCTGAATCAGGTATGTAAGAAATGTCAAGTATCGGCTGGATAGTTTAATTTTATTCACATCGATAAATTGACCATATACATCAGTGCCCATTAAAGATAAAACTATTGGATGCCTTGTAAAAGACAAAACAGCAGACCACCCTGACAATGTGTAATGAGCATGAATGATATCAACCGGATACTTTTTTAGATGTTTTCGAAGACTTAAAGCCGCTTTCAGGTATCCCGAAATTCCTTTTCCTTCAATTTTGAAATACTGAACATCAATTCCCAAAGTCTTCAAGGATTCTCCCTGTGATTTAATAAAAGGAGCGATGTCAAGATTCGTTGAATTTGCGCTTGATACAAAAAGTACTTTCATTCGTTGTTTTTTTTATAAAGATCAATGGCTGTTTTCAGCCGCAGATCATAAGACTGATTTGTGTTAAAATTGCCTTCCTCGAATATCCATTTGCTATTTTCGAGCAGATATCGACCAGGCCTACCTTCAACCAGCATCTGGTATGGATCAGATTGGCCAAAGATGCATTGCATTTCATTAATCAACAAACTACCATCATTTTTTTCAAAAACATCAATTGCCTGAGAGAAAAAGCCGAATCTATCCATTATTTCTTTTGCAAAGTCAAACAGTCTGATTGAAGGATTATCGTATTTCTTTAAAAGAGACCCACTGGCTTTTTCACCTATCTTTAGTTTTTTATGAGCGAAATAAGAATCACCGATAACGACGATCCGCCACTCGAAATCATGAGGAATGTATTCCTGCAAAAGCACAAACCCTTTTTGTTTGTCGGCCCTTATCGTTCGGTACTTGGATATTTTCTTTTCGATATCGCCAGGGTGCAGAACATAATGCAAACCACGCTTGAGCCAATTCCCCTTGTCAAGATTCGGCCCCCAGCGCCTTGGGGATCCTTTTGAGTAAAAAGATTGCTTAACATAATCAAGAGTTTCATTTTTATTATAGAGTATCTTTACACCGCTGCCTGAAGCGCCGATATTAACTTTACCAACAACCGGATAATTAGTGGATTTCAAGAATTCAATCGCTTCTTCAAGAAAATAAAAGACATTCGTTTCTGGATGAGGAATCTTATTGGCCTTTAACCAGTACGATAAATAGCGTTTATTCTCATAGATCAATATTTCATCTAGAGTAGGGAAACATTTGAAGCCCATTTCTTTTACAAGGATCATCAATCGCTCATCATAGAGTTGTTTAAAAGGTGCAGTTAATCCACCAGGCTTGGTCAAAAGGATGTCAGGACTATAATCAATTATTTCTTCAAACCATTTACTCTTCGTGAGATCTATAGTTTTATATTGGATCCCGCCACCAAACTTTTTACACGCATCTACCCAATGATAGTAATCGCTGTTGCTCTCATTTTGTAATATTGCAAATCTTATTATGTTTTGTGACATTTTTTTTCAAATCGTCATTAAGTTTAAGAATTAATTATTCATTCAGGAAGGACATCACAGAGATATAGTTCTCAACAAATGATTTATTTATAACAGAATTGGAGTCGAGTATAACTGGCTTATGTAAAAACTTCTGCGCATAAAGGTTTGGTATATTCTTATTACAAAAATAATCCAGTGACTTATCCCGGCTAACTTTATTTTTAAAATACTTATAAAGCATTCTGGGGAAAAGAATTGGATTAGAAACATCATACATTGAAAATCCACGATCCGTTGGTTCTTTTGCTAGCTTTTTATTATTTCGGACTATTAACCTGGCATAAAGAAGTGATATCTTATGGCTTTTCAGAATTCCTTTGTAGCCATCAGGTTCAATAAATATTGTTTTTCCAAGGGCCTTAATAAACTCATCATCAAAAAATGGGCTGTAATTCTTAACTAAGTGTTTATACGACTGGATTTCAGATCCAAAATATTTCCGCTCAATTTCAGAAACCAAAAAATGAAGAAAACGCCTGTTCTTATTCCTGATGGAAAACAATGATTGAAAATATTCTTGATCAAAGGAATCCAAGAATGAATTCCAGTCTACTTTTCGGAATAATGACGAAAAACCAGCTAGGCAGTACTCATACTGTTCACGAAGCGTGCCTTCAAAGTCATCTGATTCAATAAGCTCAATAACGAAACGATTGAACACCGTGCATGGTTTGTAATTTGTACTTTTCAGTAAATTGCTGCCACCATTACCACTCATAATGATGCTTATTCCATAGTTGTTTCGTAACATCGACATATTGTACAAATAATGGAGCCTTGTTACCGGCCGGATCCCATCAGAATATTTTATAGTATCAGTTGCCCAGTGCAGTTGCTGACTTAAATATTCAGGATCATTGAGCAATACCGGAATATAATTCAGGTTGAATTTTTTTGATGTTGCTATTGGGAGCTTAACATCCGGTGATTCGAGTGTGCCATGGGAATACAATACTATCTGATCAGGAGATAGATATTTTAAAGCATAAGCCAAGAGCAAACGTCCATCCCATCCTCCGGTCAATGAAAGGCCCATTTTGGTGGCACTATAACACTGCCTTCGAATTATTCGATCTAAGACCTCATCAAGTAAGTCAACACTGTCGTTAAAGGTTATTTTGCTCTGAGAATAAACCATTTCCTGATCAATTGTCCAGTAATTATTAATCGATATATTTTGATTAAAAAATGATAAAACAGAACCAGCAGGTTGAACATAAACTTCTTGTATAAATGTTTTTGATGAAACTGGATAATTATATAAGCAGTGCTGCATGATAACAGAGAAATCCGGTTTTCCTACGCCCAATAAATTTTTAAATACACCCAATCTGGAAGATACCATAAAATCTTTGCCGAGCTGATAGTAATACAGTGGGTAAAGACCAAGCTTCGATGTGACCGCAACAAATTTGTTTTCATCAGGATAGTAAATTAGGGCATTGAAATGACCAGATATTTTTTCAAACAAGGCATCTCCATGTGCTTCAAACAACCTGACAATATCTCCAGAATCATCAGTTGAAGGTAAATCCGGGACTTTCAGATCCTCATGCAAAGAATATTCTCCAAAAATAAATATGTACGCCCCTCTTTCTCCACACCAAATAGGTGAGGGGTTTTTATCCACTGATAGGTCACTGGAATAAGCAATTACAAAACCTTTGTAGTTACTGATTTTATTGTCAGCATCAGGAAACAGGTCCTTAAAAATTGCCAAAGCATGATTGGCGTGCTGGCTCTCTCTGGACTGAGTTATGTGAGCAAAAAAGTCTCTCATATTGATAAGGTATATGTTAAAGTTGCTTTTTGGCAATAATCTAGGATTTCTTCTGTAAATTCCTTAAAAAGCCCACCGTTATGCATCTGGTATTGACTTATTCCATTTCTCCAGCAATTGATTTCTAGCATTAAAGGTATACATTTGCTGTTGACAGTAAAATCAAGCGCTAGCAAACGCCCATAGTAAATGTTGCTTGCGATTTCCTTTGCAAGTTTTCTAATTTCAGCCATTGCAGGGACCGAATCCAAGGTGGAAAACTCTATATTATTCACAGACTTGCATTTATTACCATAAAGATCAATTGCATGAGGACTTATTTTGTTATGTTCATCAATAGCCAATACAACACCACCCAAATGGTCATGATCGAGATAGTTTCCCTTAGCGCCTATCCTTAACAAACAATGCAATATGTTGATAGAATCGTCTTTTATAGATCTGTATGTAAAAACCCTTATGGTATTATTCGAACTAGGATTAAATTGAGAAAAATAGTTATGCTGAACAATATACTCCTGAATAATAAAATCCTTGAAATAACTTTCAAAAAACATTGCATTCAAGTTACCTTTGTCGTCCAGGAATCCGGAATCTTTTTTTTCAAATACGCGAATTGAACTGCCGCCTCCGGATTCAACTGAAGGTTTTAAAATAAACTTATTATGCTGATTCAGCAGTCGCCAAACTTCATTAATATCAACTTGATGAAATTTTTCATTATAATAAAATCCGTTTATACGTCTTATTATTGTGCCTGGAGTAGGAATGGCAGGCATAAACTTATTAAGAAAATTTTTTTCTTTAATAGCATAAGTGAGCATTCGATGATTCATGCAAGTTTCAATGTAATAGTAGACCGGTACAGAGATAAAAAATGGGTCCGGTTTTCCATACACAGAATGATAGAAGTCAAGCCACTTTAGGTCGGAATGGTGACAAAAAGTATACCGTTTAATTACTGGGGGATACTCAGTAAATGGATATTTTAATAATTTACGTTTTGTTGCAAAATGTTTAATAAGTTTGTTTATATGACTTAATTGTTTCCTTCTTAATATTAAAGAGAAGCTATATCTTAATATTGCACGAATTTGTTTTTTAAGCATCATAAAAGATTTTTTCATTATAGATTTTT
Source organism: Armatimonadota bacterium (assembly GCA_030612605.1). GTDB lineage: Bacteria > Cloacimonadota > Cloacimonadia > Cloacimonadales > TCS61 > JABMPU01. Next base: position 2,880 of record JAUWNO010000014.1, on the reverse strand, counting down.
TTCTTTACTTATATAATTAGCTATCTCGCCCATAGTCCCTATCCAAAGTTTACCCAGGCTTCGCATCTCTGCGGCATATTCAAAGACTGTTGGCATAACTTCATTAATCATCCATGGATCCATTGATGGATGAAAAACAATATGAGCAACAGTGCCTGTTTTGATTGCTTTATCAATCACCTTTAAATATCTTGCCTGGTAGTCACTGGAGCTCCATGTTGGATAGGATCGATCAAAAACATCAGATGATAAAGTAACCAATAAACCATATTCATCATAATATGGGTATGCTAGTTGCACCTCATTTATTTTTTTTCTATAGATTATTATCCCATATTTTTTAAGAACCGGCACATTGCCCCATGATCCACTTGGAAAACAAATTGAAACTGGTTTTGGGAGCCCAAAAGATTTCATTGCTTCGATACTTGCTTTGATTTCATCATCAGCCACTTCTGCTGGACAATTTTTATCACTAAAATCGATGTGAGAAAAGGTATGTGTTGCAAGTTCATGTTTTACATTGGAATCCAAAATAGCTCTAATTAAATCCGGTGCATACCATTCAGGAGCTTCTTTATAATTTGAATATGGATCCTGGTCAAACCAATCTCCAGAAGTAAATTGCCAGCACCTGTTTACAAAATGCGGTATCCTTTTCATCCACCCATGCGTAACCTGCTGACAGGACTCCAAGAATAAATGCCCAACGGTGGCCCATGTTACAGGAATACTATAATCTTCAAAGATTTTGATTATCATTGGCAAATTAATTCTTTCCTGTCGGGCTTTTTTTAGTGCAAATTCATAAGGATTTGATACGTCTTTTGTATAACGAAAAGCCCATGCCATTTCAAAATCCGCTGAAAAGATCAAACCGCCTTTTTCGTTATTTGGAAATTTTTCTTTTATATCAATTTCATCATTCTTAACAAAAGGCTTCCCTGACAACCAGTAAACAAGTTTTGTAAGAGAAGCCTGTTTTGATAAAGGCAATCTCCTTCTGAGCAATGAGTATCCTTTTCGCAATATTCGCATGCTATCACCTATATAATCGTTTCCAAAATAAGATTTGATAACTTTAAAAAACGCTGCTCCTGCGAGAAGAGTGTTTCTACTCTTTGTTTGGTTACTTTTTTCATTTCTTCTAGTTCATCAGGATTGTCTTTAAGCCATAAGATTTTTTCGGCCATAATGTCAACACTAAAAGGCTCAACTATCCATCCAGTAACACCATTTAGTATAATTTCTTTATTCCCTCCTACATCAAAAGCAATACATGGGAGCCCGCAGTATGATGCTTCAAGAAGGGCCAAAGAAAAATCTTCTCGTTTTGAAGGCAACACAAAACAATCCATTGTTTTTAAATATTCTAACGGATTTGGCACATAACCGGGGAATAAAAAAAAATCTCCAAGTCCTTTTTCTTTAACGAGATTCTCAACTAATATTTTTTCATGCCCATCCCCAAGCATAATAAATTGAAAATCTGTAATTTTCGTTTCTAGTATCAAAGCAACATCAGCCAAGAGATGGAGTTGCTTTATCTTATTGAACCGCCCTGCATACCCTATGGTAAAAAAGCTGTTTTTCTGGTTTTGCTGAATAGTTACATTTTCTTGGGATTCCAATGGTGTATGAAAAGAGTTGTGGAGAACAATGATCTTTTTTGATGGAACACTCTCCCTCTTTATTCGAATTTTTCTGCTTGCTTCGGAACAGGTGATTACTTTAGATGCCTGTTTTGCGATTAATCTTACCAATAAAAGATGATACCACTTGCGCCATAAGCCCAATCCATGTTCAAAGACAATACTTTTACGCCTGGCAAAAAAACAAGCTGCCGCGGCAACTTTATTGGCCCAGAACATGTGAGATAACACCAATTCAATATTGTTTTGCTTAATAGTTTTTATAACCAACAAGATCGCTCTTAATTGAGACCTTGTTTGAAGGTCAAGACGCTGGACGCCAGGGTCAAGTTGATCATTCAGCATACCGTCAATACCATAGCAGACGATTATTTCGTGGCCTGCTGATGCCAACATGTTTGCATCTTGTACTGCCTGACGCTCTGCGCCACCAGCAGTCAGCGAATTAATGATGATTAGTATTTTCATTACGATAAATAGTTTCGTATAATTTCAAGTATTTTTTTGCTATGCCATCCCAATTAAAATCTGGCAATTCTTTAAAATTCATAATATTTCGGATCATTTCTATGCGCAATGGTTCGTGATTAAGCAAGTACTGTATTTTATCCTTTAAATCATTTATATCCTTAGCTTTAAACAGTAAACCTGTTTTCCCATTTGTTATTACTTCCGAAAAACTTCCAACATCTGATGCAATAACGGGTTTGTTCAATGCAAAGGATGTCATGACAACCCCACTTTGTGTAGTATCAGTATAGGGACACACAATTATTTTTGATTTCTGCAACAGTGATACCAAATGCTCACTTGATACATATTCGTTTATTAAAGTACATTTATTAATTTCCTGGAGCAGCGTACCATAAACGGAGATGTCTCCTGCACCGGCAATGCATAAGCTTATTTCCGGCATTGTCTTCTGTAAAATGACAACGGCTTCTAATAAATAGCCCAACCCTTTGTACTCAGAAATTCGGCCAAAAAACAAAAGATCGTAGTTCGGCTCAATTTGAGCTGGATCTGACCAATACAAATAGTTTTCAAAAACACCAAAAGGAATATAGAAAAGCCTGTTCAGTGCATGAGGGTTTTCCGCCTGTGCAAGAATAAAGTCTGCTTTGTTTTGAATAACAACCGGCCAATTTTTTTTGAGTATATAAAAGTTATACCAAGAACACCCAAAGATTTTATATCTTCCTCCTTCTCCGGTATGTGATTTGTAATC
>JAUWNO010000406.1 GCA_030612605.1 Armatimonadota bacterium | reverse complement strand
AACCTTGAACCCAGAACCCAGAACCCAGAACCCTGAACCTTTGAACCTTTGAACCTTTGAACCTCTGAACCTCTGCACCTCTGAACCCCACTCACATCGTTATCTTCACTTCCTTGATTTCATTAAATTTTTCCAGATGTTCACGAATTTCGTCAGCAACATTATCGCGATGAATATCGAATTTGGGGATTTCTAAATCTATTATAGCAACACCATTTTCAAAACCGGCATATTTTACCATTTTCAAGGTTACGATATCTTCTCCAACCTGTGGGTAGATTACTTTTTTCAGTTCATCAACAATTGTATTCTTACTGAAAACAGCTTCTTCTGCAAGATGGTGTTTGATCTCATAATTTTTGATTGCAGAGTGTAGAGTATCAACAGCCAGAACGGAGCAATGCATTTTTATCGGAGGTAATCCATCCAAAGCATCAGCAGCATCTTTCCAGCCAATTTTCTTTGCTTGTTCGAGTGTTTTACCTTTTGCCATATCAGTGATTATTGAGGCAGTGGCAATGTTGGAAGCACATCCATAAGATTGGAATTTGATGTTTTCGATTACTTGTGTTTTTGGATTGACGCTTATATAAATCGAAACCTGGTCTCCACAAGCAGGACTTCCCTCTGTGGCTGTAGCATCGGGATTTTCCAGCTTTCCAATATTGTGCGGCTTCATAAAATGGTCTAAAACTTTTTGGGAATATTGCATTATTTCTCCTCATTATATAATGGACTTCTTAACCTTAATTCATTTACAACTTCAGCCAGCTTATCAACAGTATAATCGATTTCTTCAAAAGTATTGTATCTGCTGAAAGTGAATTTCATGGAACTATGAGATTGTTCGTGAGTTCTTCCTAATGCCATTAAAACATAATTTGGCTTCAATCCTTGAGATGCACAGGCACTTCCGGTTGAGATGGAAATTCCGTGAAAATCCATCATCATCATTATTGCTTCACCTTCAATGAAATCAAAGGAAATATTCATATTGTGAGGAGCTCTTTTCTCTCCTCGAAGTCCATTCAGTAAAGTATGAGGGAGTTCTTTCTCAATTTTGTTAAGAAGGTAATTGGAAAGGTTACGGATTTTAGTCGTATTTTCTTCAAATTTTCCAAAAGCCAGTTCAACAGCTTTTGCAAATCCGGCAATAGCTGCAATGCTGATTCCTCCTGTTTCAAGATTGTCAATCCTTTGAATTCCATGTTTAACCTGCGCCAGTTGAATTCCTGTTCTCTGGTAAAGAGCACCAATTCCTTTTGGTCCGTGAATCTTATGTGCACTGATACTCATCAAGTCGATTCCAAGCTCATTCACATCGATTGGAATTCGTGCATAAGCTTCACAGGCATCAGCAAACAAAGCGATTTTATGATCAGCAGAATCTAAAATCTTTCTTATCTCTTTTATCGGCTGAATCGTGCCTACAACATGATTTGCCAGGGTTGTCATAAATAAAATAGTATCTGAACGAATGGCATTTTTCAATTCATCCAGATTGATCAAACCATCTTGAGCAGCACTGAGATAAGTTACATCAAATCCGCTTTTTTCAAAAAAAGCAGCATTTGTGAGAATATCAGGATAATCGATCACAGAACAGATAATATGAGTTCCCTTGCTTGCATTCTGCGAAAGATAACCTTTGATAGCAATGTTATTTGCTGATGTTCCACCGGTTGTGAAATGAATTTCTAAAGGTTTTGCACCCATCGAATCAGCAATAATCTTCTTAAATGATTGAATATCATTATCAATTCCTGTTCCGTTTTTCGTGAAATTTTGTGGGAAATAGAACTTTTCTTTCAGATACGGCATCATTGCATCTATCGCTTCCGGAGCTGGTTTGGAAGTTAAACAATTGTCAAAATATATTCTTTTCATCTTTTCTCCTTTAATTTGGAAATTATCTGCTCCAGTTTTATAGAATCAAAATAATCTTCCAGGTGGGTCTGTATCTCATCCCAAAGATCATGAAAACCGCATGGTAATCCGGTGCAGTAATCGAGGTTCTCTTTATCAACATCACAGTAAGTTAAGGAGTAATTTTCCATCACAGCATGCATAATGTCGTTAAGCGAAATTTCTTCAACTCCTCGATTTAAACTGTATCCTCCTTTTGAACCGTGAACACTTTTCACCAACCCGTTTTTTTTCAGATTTCTGAAAAGTTGTTCTAAATATTTAATTGGAAGATTTTGTTTTTTACAAATTTCAGAGATAGAAACTGGTTTACCATTAGAGTTGAGAGCCAGCTCTGCAAGTGCTCTTACAGCGTATCCGGTTTTCGTTGAAATATGCATTTTAATCTCCTTTTGAGATAACATAGTAATTTAGTATGAATTGGCAAGTTTTTTTATATTTATTAACATTTCCCGCTTCATTATCAGCCATCTAACTTGTTGGCGGGAAAACAGATATGGATTGTAATAGATAAATTTTACGAGAAATCAGGATAATAAGTTAATCTTCCTCCTAAACTCATCCTGCTGTCCTTCTCTTTTTGATGAAAATATGAAAGATATTCCAAAGAGAAGGAACATAAGAA
>JAUWNO010000511.1 GCA_030612605.1 Armatimonadota bacterium | reverse complement strand
TCCTTTATTGTGTTAACAATGTGATTTGCTCCTCCATGAAATTCCTTCAACTTATCAATCACCTTCATATCAGCATCCGATAATAATTTGAAAAACATAATTCCTCCCTTTTTATTGATTTAAATTTAATTTATTAAGGTTAAACTTTCAATTTATTTTCACGTTTTTTGTCAATCGTAATTTTCCTGATAAAAGCTTGCCAGACTTTTGAAATTTGGCAAATTTTTATCTTAATAAAATCAATTTCCCACATTCACTCTCATATTTAGTTTCAAATCTATATAAATAAACTCCACTCACAACTGAATTTCCATTGTTATCAGTTCCATCCCAAGATATGGAGTAGCTGACTCCGTCGGCTATTGTGGAAAGAGACTTTCCACACTCCAAAGTTTTTATCTTCTGACCTTTGATATTATATATTTCAAGATTTGCAAAAGGAAATATTTGGGAGACAGAAAATGAGATCGTTGTACTCGAATAAAATGGATTTGGATAAGATGAGGTAATAGAAAACTGCTGCTGAAAATCTGGATCTGCAGATACATTTAAAGTAAAAAGCTCTTGAGAATCAAATACAGTTGGTTCCAATTGATAAGCAGGAATACCTGTTTGAGCGGTTGACCATTTGATCAAATTTAGGGTTGGAGCAAATTCTATTGTATGAAGATTGGTATTAATTCCTGCTGCTCCACCCAGAAGATTCCAGCTTCTTTCTACGTTCATTAACGAATTCGCATTCAAAGAATCGGAAATATTCGCATAGCGATAACAATATACAGAAGTATATAATTTGCGGAAATGATTAGTAGCAGCCAAATGCTCTTCCGGAATAATGGTATTATCAGAATCATCCCTGATTTCAACTCCGTTTTCATTATTACATTCCACCACAATTCCAAAGGTTTCATCAGTGCTGTGAACAATGGAACCACTCAACTGATATTTATCTGAAATTGCGTCAGCAATATCATAAGGATCAATCTGGGAATCTCCATTATAATCATTGGCTTCAATCCCATTTCTAATAGTTAAAAAGATCGGATGAAAAGTATTGAGATTAGGATGATAATTATTATTTCCCATATTCATAAAAGCAGCAACACCATTTTCATTAATAGCAGATAAAGCTCCAAGCATGCCGGCGAAAGTAAACGAGAGCCAGCTTATTTCATCCGGTTCCGAAGGAAACTGAACAATTAGAAGATGATTATCCAGCAAAGTTGGATGTGGCGTCCAATCCATGTTTCTGGTAATCACCAATTGTCCGTTCAACTCGGGATTTTGGATTGTGTTTTGTCCCCAGCTTGAAAAACTCGAACAGCCAAATCTATTTGTAAAATTTCCTTCATACAAGGCAGCAATATCAACAATAGAATTTGATAAAAGAATATCAATTTCATCTAAATCTCTATTAAGAACCGAACAAAAAATACTCACTCCAGCAGCTTGAATACCATTTATCATAGCAACAGATTCATTAATATATTTCTGTTCAACTTCAAAATTATCAATGAAATAGTTCCTTGTATTTGTATAAAGAGTTGCATTATTAAAAAACAGACTTCCAAGAATATAACCTTCAAACACTTCTTTAATATTCTCTGCCATTAAATAGCCGTATGCATATCCTCGTTCAGAATGGGTTCCCCAGACTTTCAGTATCTTCTTACCATCCACTGTTAGTGTGTCGCCATTTACAACCTGGGCAAAACAAATTGAACTGAAAATCATCAAAATAAGAACAATCATTTTGGTCTTATTCATGATATCTCCTTTTTTTAAAAGTTCTCTCAAGGATTAATCAAAATGCAAAAACAGATGTCTTTCTGAGGCTTCTTTCAAACGCAATCTTCCGAAGAATCTCATTATCAGCAAA
>JAUWNO010000177.1 GCA_030612605.1 Armatimonadota bacterium | reverse complement strand
CGTGTTTTTTTTGGCAGAAAATCGTTAACACCAATGTTAAATATAAGAATTTTAAATTGTTTGTTTGGCATTTGAATATTGAGATTTATTTGGATTTTGTTTTTTGAGATTTGTATTTTCCAGTTTATCTGGGTTAGGGTTCTAATAATAATCATAGAGGATTTTCTGCGAATACTTTGAATTCTTTCTGACTTTATACTCAATAAGAATCTTTCGTGTAAAAGGCTCTAAAAGCAGTTGCTCTATTGAATTTATATTTACCCATTTATATTCTTGATGTTCTTCATTTAATTTAACTTCAGTAGTATCGACCTTGCAAGCGAAGTCTATAAAAATGAAATGTTTCTTCTCATGAAAATCTTTTTCATATATGCATTGTTGAAGTCCCACGAGACGTATATCGTATATTTTTAAGCCTGTCTCTTCCATTATTTCTCTGCGAAGAGCATCCTCGATTTTTTCGCCAAGTTCGATATGACCACCCGGAATCACATAGTTATCTTTCCACTTATGTGACCTCACTAATAAAATCTCTCCCTCAGGATTGAATATTATTGCTCCAACAGTAGGTTCGGGATATTTATTCGAATTCATCTTATCCTCTTGATTTATATTATTCGGGAAAAATCAAAATAAGTTGTTGTTTAGAAACTGCCACGTTCTCTTATTTGAAGGCTTTTGTCACACACATTTATTTTTTAAAATAATTATTTAATTCTAACACTATCAGATCAACTGAAGTCGACGGATTGTAATTATGTGGTTGCTTACCGTTAATTACTTTTCTGAGTTTTTGAGCATTTTTTAATGCAAATTCTTGCCCTTGGTGTCCATTTGATTGATTTGACAATTCTATTAGAATATTGTACATATTTGGATCATTCTTATGATATTTTTTTTTCATCCTTTGACTAAGCATATTCTTGTATCGGGTTCTGCTAATTCCACTAGTATGATAATCATAATGTAATAAATACCATAATTCAAACGCTTCATTTGAATAAGCTATTCTTATAGAAATTTCTCTTCCGGTTTTTTTACTATATCTCTTATTTAACTTTCTTTCTTCATTAGAAACAGACTCAAATGCTTGATTATAATTCGCTTTCGGAAAATCATCTCTATCAAAAACACACCAAAGTTTTTCATAGTATTTTCCTTCATTTGCATATTTCTTCCATTCTAAAATTGCATCTTTAACGAGGGATATTGTATTTTTCCCTTTACCAAGAATTTCTACTTTTACTCCCGAAATTGGAAAGCTTTCGAAATAATTAGGTTCCGTTTTCTCACCTTCACATACTATTAATATGCTGTTTTTATATTCTCTATTTAATCTTTTTTCACGTTTTAGCTTACTTCTTTTTTTTAGCCAATATAGATTATCGCTTCCCATTATCATTCCTCACCAAATAGAGATTCAAAATTTCCAAGATAAGGAACGCCTCCGTATTTTCCCATTAAATAATCTTTATTGTAAGACGCATCGTTTCTGACTTTTTTATAATCAAGCAAGGAATACAGATCGGATACGCCATATTTATCTTTTTCAATAAGATAAATTTGATCTCGTCTCAATATATTTTTATTCATAATTAATGTATTATGGGATGCAAAAATCAATTGAGCATTCTTTTTATTAATTTTCTTTGAATTAAATAGAGAAATTAACATTAAGCATAAATTAGGATGTAATCTTGCGTCAATTTCATCAATAACAAGAACTAATCCCATATTTAACGCACTTAAAATAGGTCCAATAATTGCAAAGAATTTTTTTGTACCATCTGATTCTTCTTTTTCAAAATCAAAGGAAACTTTTTCAATCGGTTGTTTTTTAGAATTGTACTTGCTGTGAAATGTTTTTAGCGATAATGAAAACCATTCTTCCAATTTTTTTTCATTGATTTCTTGCTTAATTTCCATTGGTAATTGGTTAAAATCAAGTTTCTTTTTATTAATAATAATATCCTCAATACACATATCTGCTATAGTTAATGATTTCAGAATCTCATTCTTAGCTTTCTTGTTATTCATTAAATCTGCTGTAATACCAAAGAAATTGCTATTTGCAATAGCTGTAATATCCCTTAAATCACGGAACCAATTCATTACCATTCCAGTTAATGGTGCATTGTCCCCTTTGATATTAGCAATCAATGATAAAAATAGTGTAGTTTTATTAATGCTTCCTACAGTTTTATAAACTTGTTTTCCTTCTTTAAATTTATCACCAATTTGAATATCGTCTTCAACTCTAGTAAACAACTTGGATTCCAGTGAAGTAAATCGTGCAAAAAGCCATTCAGTTTTAATTCTGTAACGATCTAATTGGAAACCATATCTAAATACAATGTGCTTTTTGGGAGTATAATTTGACATATTTTTTATCATAAAAGTCATTTCAAATGTAGAAGGTTTGTTAGCGGTATCTTCACTCAATTTGAAATGCTTAACATCAATCTCTTTACCAAAAGTACTTTCTTTTGCTGATTCAAAAATGAAATTTTTCATAAAACCAATTGCATTCAAAAAGTTACTTTTCCCACTAGCATTTGCTCCGAAGATTGCAGCACTAGTTAAAACATTAATATTATCTAAAATAATTAATGAGTCGACTAATTCTTTTTTTAAGATTGATGAAGAAGCAATCATGCTCAATTTAGCAATCTCTTTGAAGGATAGATAGTTTTCAACTTGGAATTCTAATAACATATTTTACCTCACTTATTTATTAATCAAGGCATTAATTGACAACATAGAGATTAATGTCAAGGTATTTGAGAAATTTTCTCATATTTAATAAAAATATTAAGGTGTTTTCGATGTGTGTAACATTTAAATGCCACACTCTTAAAAAAGTGTATCCAACCAACCCATAATTTCAATATTTTATTACATTCTAACCTGATTACTAATCCCTCTTTTTTATCCAATCAATATAAATTTCTACTTGATCACTCTAATACGTTTTCAGTTCTCCGATCGCTTCTTCCACTGCATGCAGGATTTTGCGGGTCTTCACTGTTTCCATCATATTATTGTGGTCTGTGTAAAGTGTGCGGTCCACATCGAGATGTTCCACCACTTTTCTCACAGCATCATGCGCGACTCGAGTTCCAGCTCCAAATTTGAAATCTCTGAAATCGAGAGCTTGAGCAGCAGCAATGAATTCGATGCCTAAAATGCCGTACGCATTATCGATTATCTGCCTGGTTTTAAGGGCAGTATTCATTCCCATACTCACAAAATCTTCCTGGTCTGCAGCAGCCGGAATAGATTGAATCGAAGCAGGAGTAGAAAGAATTCGCTGTTCCACGATCATCATATCTGCAGTGTACTGGCTGAGCATATGTCCGGAATACATTCCTGCACCTTTTGTTAAGAACGCAGGCAAACCAACGCTGAGAGCAGGATTCAAAAGACGATTCAGACGGCGTTCGGAAATCACGCAAACCATTGTGATAACTGCACCGAGCATATCCAAAGGAACACTGATAGGAGAACCCTGAAAATTGGCACCGGTAATAACCACTTCTTCGTCCGGCAGAAAAATGGGATTATCCCCCACTCCGTTAAGTTCAATTTCCAGTTGACTTCTCGTCCATCTAAGCTGGTCGCGAGCAGCACCGATAACCTGTGGTGAAGACCTCATGCTGTATGCATCCTGAACTTTTACTTTCATTCCTTCCAGCAATTCTGAACCTGCAAGCATTTTCTTGATATTTTCCGCAGAAGTAACAGCTCCCTGAAATCCACGTAATTTATGAAGCCGCACATCATAAGGTTTGAGATTTGCCATAAAAGCTTCTAAAGTCATGGCACAAGCGATTTCTGCCTGTTTCAAAAATCTTTCAGCTTCATAAATCTGAATTGCAGCCATTCCTGCTGTCAGATTGCTGCCATTAATGCAGGCAAGTCCGTCTCGAGCTTTCAGACCTGGAATGGGAATTCCTGCCTGATCCATTGCAGTTTTTCCAGGCAGACGTTTACCTTCATAAAAAGCTTCACCTTCTCCCATCATGAGCAGAGCAATCTGGCTCATGGGAGCAAGATCTCCGCAAGCTCCAACGCTTCCCTTCTCACACACAACCGGTGTAACTCCTTTACTCAACATTGCCACCAGTGTCTGCGTGATATCAACACGACAACCAGAATTACCATGTGCATGAACATTAGCTCTTGATAACATTGCAGCCCGAACGTGTTCAATGGGACAAGGCTTGCCAATTCCTGCTGAATGGTTATAAATAAGATATCTCTGGAATTTTTTGATCTGCTCTTCGGTTAATACTATCTCAGAAAATTCACCAATACCGGTATTTACACCGTACATTATTTCTTTTTCTTCAATCTTCTTTTCTATGAAAGCTCTGCATTTTTTTATTCGGGCTAAAGCATCAGAATGTAATTCGACCTTTTCATTTCTAACAGCAACATTATAAACATCTTCGATCTTTAGATTTTTTCCAGTGATAATAACAGCCATTTTTATCTCCTAATTTGTTTTTTTTATAATGAGTTCTACAAAATTATGGTAAATTTCAAAAACCATTGAAATGGTTGAAATTTATTTTGGTTATGGTTTTGTAGCCCACAACTGAACAGCCTGTGTGAAAATGATTTTTCTTAATTCTCCACGACCCTCAACCCTAACCCTTCCCCTATCGAAGGGGAAGGGAACTGCCTGCTGCAAAAGGAGATAGATTCTCCCCCTAAATAGGGGGAGTCAGAGGGGGTTGAGAAAAAAAGAGCTTTTCATCTGTTTTCACACAGCCTCTCTAACTGTGGGTAAAAATCACACAAAATATACAATAACCACTTTAGTGGTTTCCACTTCTATTTTGCAGAACCCTCGAATTTTTATAAAGTCTTTTGTAAAAATAAAATATAATGTCTTTCTGAGGAAAACTTACAAAGGAAAACAGACGAAGAATCTCATTGTAAACAGAGATCCTTCATTTATAACAGTAAGAAGAATTCCTCAAGCCTTTGCCAGCTTCAGCTTGGCAAGCAGGATGATAAAAAACATCCAATTATGCAGAACTCTTATTTCTTAAAATTGATATCTGCAAAATAAGCCGGGATTCAAATCTTTATCAAATCCGACTTTGAATTCTAATCTCTTTAATTTGGAACTTATTCTCATGGAGTGTATTGCGCTGAAGATATGATTGGCAATAATCACTCCGGTAAATACTTGTACATAATCGGAATATTGCAAAATTCTTTTTCTCAGAATTCCATATTGTTGCTTTTTATCTTTACTATCCCAATTCCAATAATATTCATCAGAATAGATATTGTTCTGAATATATTCTTCGCGAGCAACCGGGTCTTCGATCTTTTCTG
>JAUWNO010000272.1 GCA_030612605.1 Armatimonadota bacterium | reverse complement strand
ATTTTATGATTTTTTCTCATTATTCTCAAAATCACCCAATTATGCAGAACTCATTTATTTATTTTTTTTAGCAACTGAAAGCACAAAGAATGTAGAGATAATATTCGATATTAAATATTATATTTTTATCCGTGATCATCCGTCCAATCCGTGTCATCCGTGTTCTATTACTCTTTTATATATTCATAATTTATAATTATATCTGCATTTATTTTTAAATCTTCTACCAAATTTTTAAAATTTTTCTCTTTTTTATTTCGAATAACAATTTCTCTGATTTCTTCTTTAACTTCAGAAAAATTCTTTTCCACTGCCATCAATCGAGTTTGAGTATAGCGAACAATATAAAAGGCATTACCAATTTGAACAGTTTTATATCTGCCTTTTTTTAAATGAATTATCGTATTCCAAATAACTTCTCTTACATTTTTTTTGGATATAAATCCTACAAAACCTCCGGTTCTCCCAATATTTTCTTCGGAATACTTTTCTGCAGCTTCATCAAAAGAAGTATTCTTTATTTCGTCCCTGATCATATCAAGTTCAGATTCATCTGTTATAAGAATTCTCTGTAATTTATATTCTTTAGATTTTTTCAGAAATCTACTTTTATGAAGTTTATAATAATTAAAAATATCTTCTTCAGAAACAGTTATATCAGAAAATCTTTGAGCAATAAGAGCATTGGATTTGATATTCATTTCAGCAGATTTTATCTTCGATTGAATTTCCGGTGTTTCCGATATTTTTAATTTATCTGCTTCCTGAGATAGTAAAGTCAATTGAATCCAATCCTGAATATATTCCTGCTTTTCTTCAATCTTCATATTTTTCCACACATCTTCATTGAAATTGCATTTCAAATCTTCTAAAAGAAGCTTGTTATTATCTACCTGTGCAATAATTTTTTCTTCCTTTTTTGCACACGAAAATATCATAATAATAATAATTAAAAATGTTATTACCTTCATTTTAACCTCGCAAAATATAACTATTACTCAAAAATTGGTGGAGTATAAATTACTCTTAATTTCGGCTCTTTTTCCTCATCAAATTTTGTACCAAAATCAATGAAACTAAAATCCTTGTTTTCTTTGGTTGACTTTATTAAAATACCATTATTTTCATATTCTCCTGAAGTAACTGCTTGAACTATTTTGGTGATATCAATAACAAATTCCAGATCAGAAGAACTTCCTGATGAATTAATTGTGCCATAAATATATTCGTAATCTTCATCATAAGAAAAGGGAACCTCCGGATCCTCGTTGGTTACAATATATGGAAATAACGTAAAACTCGTTTCCAAAGGATAGGTGAATTCCGTAGAATCTTTTATACATAAGATAAGCTCAGCTTTGTTTATGGTCATCATCGTATAATCATAATTAGTCTCAATTCCGGAACTATCTGCTATAAAAACAGAATCTGAAATATCAAAATTCAGATACATTTTTATTGGTTGAATATTGGAAATAATCAATTCATTTTCAAAAGTTAAAAAATCTTCGTTTGTTCCATTTTTTTTCAGATACATAAATGTATCATAAGTTGCAGTATTAGAATATGTGACAACAGTATCAGTTTCAGTTTTTATATAATCAAAACTAAGTAAAGGTTCTGTTCCGGACTCTCTTGATTTGATTTCTATAAAACGATTTTCATCGTCTGAACTGCCGGAATAAAGAATTAAACCATATTTATAGAACAGGGAATCTATCACAAAACATGAACTGCTTACTTCAGAATAAAATTTGTCTTTTGGAATTTCGATATTCAGACTGTCGGTTTGCTCTACATCAAACGTGAAATCCAGGCTTTCAAAGAATTCTTCTTCCCAATCTGTGGAATCTGTAGCAGCTTTCCAGGTAACGTAAGATTCTACCCATTCCTGTTTAAGTTTTCCAAACTCTAAACTTTCAAAGTTCAATGAATTTTCCAGCCATAATGTTAGAGTTATATTTTCCGAATCAAATTGATAAACTGTATCCGGCAAACTTGTGAATTTTATTAAACTTTTTGCTTCATTGTTTTCATAAGTTCCTACAATAAGTTTTGAGTTTCCAATATAATTTTTACAACTATCTTCAAAACTATAAAAATTTCCAAAATAGGTTGTATCTGAAATAATCATCTCTATTGGTTCATTATCTACATCCGGTACTCCAACGGTATTTTTCTTTTGAGTACATCCCATAATTATCAAAATAAATATCAGGATAAATATTATTGCCTTTGAAATTCTATACATTAAATCTCCTTATTTTATATTTAAGAAATTAGTAGTTTTAGTAGGAGTTGTGAATATGAGGATAAACTTAAAACTTTGTTCATATTTCATTATTTCCAATTAAATTAACCCTTTCTAATTTTAGTTGATAACTCGTTTATAAATTTTTATAAGTTACGAGTTATCCACAAAAATATTTTTTCTTTTTCTCGAATTTGATTTATTTACATTTATTAACATAATATCGTGTGCATATGTGAGCAACTATCTTTTTATTTCCTTAATTAATTTTTCAATTTGAATTCTGAGTCCATTATCTTTTTTAAATTTTTCTTCGATTGTTTTTTTGGCGTGCAAAACTGTAGTATGATCTTTTCTTTTGTAATACTGTGCTATTTCTTTGAGGGATAATTGTGTAATTAACAGGTTAGAAAGATACATTGCAATCTGGCGAGGGAAGGAAATATTACTTTTACGGGTTTTATCAAATATCATCGCTGGGGTTATATTGTAAGCTTCACATACTTTCTGCATAATTTTTTCCAGGTTCACATCTCTGATCTTATCTGAAATCATATCTATCAGTATTTCACTGACAATATCAACTGTGATGTTTTCAGTATCAATATTATTGTAGGATGCATACGCTAAAATTCGTATTAAAGAACCTTCCAGAGCTCGCACATTACTATAAATATGTTCTGCAATAAAATCCATTACATCATCACTTAAACTGATTTCTTCTGCTTCTGCTTTTTTCTTCAGGATGGCAACTCTCGTTTCAAAATCAGGACTTTTCAAATCTGCCAGAAGTCCCCATTCAAATCTGGTTACAAGTCTTTTTTCCAAATCCGGAATATCTTTTGGAGGGCGATCACTGGTCAGGACAATTTGTTTTTTCTTCTCATAAAGAGCATTAAAAGTATGAAAAAATTCTTCCTGTGTTCCCTCTTTTTTTGAAAGGAAATGAATATCATCAATCAACAGTAAATCAAAATTTCTGAATTTATTTCTGAAAGCAGGCATCGAATTATTTCGGATTCCATTAATCATCTCATTTGTAAATTCTTCGGTTGAGATATAAAAAACATTTTTGCTTACTAATTCCTCTCTTACAAAATTCCCGATTGCCTGCATCAAATGAGTTTTACCCATACCGGATTCACCATAAAGAAAGAGAGGATTATAAGTGTTTCCTGGAGATTCGGCAACTGCCATGGAAGCTGAATGAGCGAATTTATTATTTGCTCCGATCACAAATTCTTCGAAACTGTATTTTGGATTCAGCATCGTTTGAAAGTTAGTTACCACTTTTGAAAAAGAAGGTGTTAAATCATCTTTTCTTGTTGTTTTTGGATGGAAAACAGTAAATTTTGTGAAATATTTTTTATTGAATAAATTGAAGCAAATTTCAGATACTAAACCACTATAATTTTTATTCA
The DNA here is from genome assembly GCA_030612605.1 of Armatimonadota bacterium. Taxonomy (GTDB): domain Bacteria; phylum Cloacimonadota; class Cloacimonadia; order Cloacimonadales; family TCS61; genus JABMPU01. Next base: position 172 of record JAUWNO010000272.1, on the reverse strand, counting down.
AGTAATCTGCAATAAATTTTGTAGGCACCTCTACAGTGAGTTGATTTTCAGATTGTTCAACAAGCGAAGTTTCTTTAAACCAGGTATTAAATCCTTGTTCGCTGATATTATTTTGCAGTGTATCTAAAACTTTATTCCAAATACTTTCAAAATCATTCATGCTCAATTCCTT
>JAUWNO010000030.1 GCA_030612605.1 Armatimonadota bacterium | reverse complement strand
TTGAAATAAGAGAAAAAAAGATTTCACGGGGCAGGCAAGGAATGATGATTTTAGAATGATGAAGGAAATGAAAAATATCGAATAATGAACAAGGAATGATGAATGAGGAAGAGGAAGATGAAAAAAATAAATAAATTTGATTTAGAAGAACGGTTAATAGATTTTGCAGTTTTAATAATTGAAATTGCGAATTCTATGTCTAAAACAAAAGTTGGTTATCATTTATCAGGACAATTGATTCGTTCCGGTAATTCTCCAGCATTAAATTATGGAGAAGCACAAAGTGGAGAGTCGAGAAAGGATTTTATTCATAAAATAAAGATTGTTTTAAAAGAATTACGAGAAACATTTGTTTGTCTAAAGATAATTTATAGAACAAAATTGAATAAATCAGAAGAAAAACTCAAAAAAGCTTTAACTGAAAATAATGAGTTGATTTTCCCGATAATATCGGGATAAAAAGCGTTGAAACAGCTCAGAAAAATGACAATAATTGAAAATTTAATATTGAATAATAATGAAAATGGATACTCAAAAGCAAATCTCATCTTATCTTCTCAAATCGCAAATCGATGTTCCTTGTTCGATATTCTTACACTCCAAAAGAGGGCATTGGGAACGAGAGTTACAAGGGTTTTAGAAAAGAGAATAAAAATAGTATTAGAATTGAAATGAAAAACTTTGACGGATTGTAATAGTTTTTATTCTTGTATTCAGAATAAATCAGATACTTAAAAAAAAAATAGATTGGAGGAAAAAAATGTCAAGCAAAGCTAGTATTGATTTTTACAAAAATTTGAAGGAAATGTCTTCGATTCGTGCTGTGGCAGAAACGATAATGCTGAATCCGAAAGTTCGAAAAGTTAATGCACGTGAAGCTTATGAAATGGCAATGAAGCAACCGGGAGTAGCAGTTACAGATCTGGAAATTTATCCTCCCTTTGCTGAACGTTTAGGACTGCCAAAAGGTGCAAAAGTGCTTAACGATTGTCATGGCAAAATTATTGGGCGTACAGCTAAAGCAAGAGTGTTCTATAACAGAATACCGGATAATGAAAAAAAGAAAGTCGAAGGTGATGCCAGGGAAGCAATGTTTCAGCTTGAACATTACGATTTGATAAAATGCGAGGCTGTATTGGGTTTGGATCCTGATCTTATGATAAAAGCAACTTATGTGACTACAACTACAGATGCCAGCAATGTTTTTAATTGGTTATGCAATTTCGCTCCGCTCGAGTTGATGAAAGAAGAATATGAAAAAAGCAAACTTCTTCCAATTCAGGATATTATCATTGTTGCATTTAATGAGTGGACCTGCGACGATCCGTATTATCACAATGTTGGTGCTCCTCAAATCGGCCTAGTCGATGAAACCCAGAACGTTATTTTCAATTTGGGAATGCGTTATTTTGGTGAGCGTAAAAAAGGAACTTTAACTCTTGCTTGGACTTCTGGAATGAGGTTGGGAATGGCTGCCTGTCACGGTGGTATCAAAGAAATTGATTTCTCAGGTTGTGCAGATGAATATAAAAATTTAGGCAAGAAATCGATTGCTTTCTATGGACTTTCCGGTACAGGAAAATCTTCTCACACAAACTCAATCGATAATGGAGGTACATTACCAGCAGGATTCGAAAAATATTGTCTTCACGATGATGCTTTCCAGATCGATACTGATGATAAAGTATGCCGTGTCTGGGAACCATCTCTATTCGATAAAACCGACAGCAGAGACCTTGATAATCCTGATTGGAAATACCTGGTTGCTCTTATGAACCATGCGATGATAGAACGAAATGGAAAACTATTACCTCTTGGATTGGATGCTCGGCAGGCAAATGGAAGAGCACTTATTGATCGAGACCTTTTGGGTAACTGGGTGAATAGATGCAGTTTTCCGGAGGCATTAACCTGGCTTATGAAGGATACAGCACTTCCTCCGATTCATAAATATAAAGATAAATATCTGGCAGCTGCCATGGGTGCAGCTCTTATCACAAAAAGAAGCAGAGCGGAAAATGTTACAGAAGAAGACCTCAAGAAATTGGTTTTTGAACCTTTTGCAAATCCGTTTAGAGTTTATGAACTTTATAAAGATGTGGAATCATTCATCAAAGTTCTGGAAACCGGAGCGGATTGTTACACGTTCAATTCTGCAGGATACTGGAAATCTTCTGATGATGACCTGGATGATGTTAAGCTACAGACTTCGCTCACTCTCCAAACAGGGATTTTAATGGAGCAGCTTGAATGGGAAGACTGGGATATGTTGCCCGGTGCAATGATTCCTACAAAAGAATCTGTTGAAAAAATCCTTCCCGGTTATTATGAGAGGTATCATCCAGATAATCGCGAAAATAAAGATGAATACATTACACTTCTGAAAGATCGTTTCGAGCAAAGACGAGAGTATTTGAAATCATCCGATGTGGCAACTAAACCGGAACTACTTGAAAAGTTAGTAAACGCTTTACAGATAAAAGGATAAATTATGGGCAGACGTAAGTCTGCCTTTTTGTTTCATTCTTTACTTTTACAATCTCCATATTTGTAAGTAATTAACGACTTTATTGGAGAGGGGTTTTTAGGTAGTAAAACATGAAAAAAAATCTTTTCTTTATAACCTGTATTAGGAATATCTTTCCGAAATCTATATACAAGAATATCTTCGTAAGAAGTTTCGGAAAAATCCTTTTTTCCTTTCTCCTTTTCTCCCTTTCTCCGGTTCTCCTGTCTATCGATGTTCAGGGGCATATTACAGAAGACACTAGCTGGAGTCCTGCTAATAATCCTTATATAGTTGTTGATAACATCTTTGTCGATGCCAATATAACCCTTACCATTCTTCCGGGAACCGTCGTAAAATTCAATACTTCTACTTATCCAATAGGTGACTATGAATATGGTGATGGCTATACAGAAGCAAAGTTTATGAAAGTAAGCGGGAAACTAATAGCAGAAGGAACAGCACAGGATAGTATTATTTTCACCAAGAACTGTGAAGAAACAGACCGGCGTTGGGGAGTGATCATCTTTGATTATTTGAGTGAGGACGATTCTATCCTTAAACATTGCAAAATTGAATATTCCTATTACATCAGGTTAATGTTCGGCGGCTCCTGGTATTGGGGAGGTGTATCTTTAAGCAATGCCCAAGTAACTATTTCTAATTGTTCTTTCAAGAACTTCAAATATGGTATTCATGGCTTTTATGATAGTGAACCGATAATATATTGTAATTATTTTACAAGTGATGAGAACAATATATCACCTGGTATTGGAATTTATATTGAAGAAAATATTGGTGTAATGCCATATATTTTTTACAATCAATTTACTAATTGTAGCGGTATATACTTCTATGAAGTAAATATCTCATCCATTACATCGATAGCATATAATACATTTAGTAATTGCAATTTTGGTATTTCTATTGATAGCCCCGTTTATATTTATAAGAATATTTGTTTGGGATGCTCTGAGGCAATAGACACGGATTATTTTGAAGTTGTTATAAAACAAAATTATATAGATAGTTGCTTAAACGGAATTAGTGCAGGTTTTAAAGTAGAAGCGTATGAAAACATTATTACAAATGGGAATTCAGGTATATCTTTATCAGGTGATAATTGTATAATTAAAAATAATATAATTTCTAATAATTCATATCGTGGTATTCGCAACTTCGATAATAATTCTTCTATAATGAATAACCTGATAATAAATAATGAAGGAGAGGGTATATATGCTTCAGGTTCAGATAATACATCTTATATAATTAATAATATAATTGCAGGGAGTGAGAAAGGAATCATGGCTGATGCAAGTTGTAATGTATATAATAATATATTCTATAATATAGTGGATTATAGTATCTGTATATATAGCTCTCAAGTTACTGTTACAGCAGGAAATAATTGTTTTACTGCTCCTAATTTTTATACATTTCCTTCTAATTTTATCGATCTCGGAGGAAATATTACAGATGATCCCTTATTAATAGATCCCTTAAACGGAGATTATCATTTATCAGAATTAAGCCCATGCATCGATACAGGAATAGAGGATACTACAGGTCTTTTTTTACCGGTTTATGACCTGGATTTTTTATATCGTATCTGGGATGGAGATAACAACAGCATTTCAATAATCGATATGGGTTGTTATGAGTTTGGTTCACAGCCTTTGATGGGTGGAATCGAAGGATATGTTACTCTAAACAGCAATTACAATTTTTTACCATTTACAGAGATCGATGTAGATGGCACAATAGCTTTTCCTGATACTACCGGATATTATGAGATGAAACTATTACCCGGAATTTACGAATTGCATGCTTATTTGGAAGGATATGAGGAAGTAATAATTCCTGATATTGAAATATTTGAAGGAATATTTACAGAAATTAATTTTGAACTGGAAGCTTTGGTTTCAGCGGAAGATTTTCAATTACCTGTTTTCGATTTTCAATTGTCAAACTATCCCAACCCGTTTAATCCTTATACAACAATTTCTTTTGAATTAAACACCGAAAACACCGAACGCACCGAATTGACTATCTATAATCTGAAAGGACAAAAAGTAATACAGCTTTTGAATGATCAGCTTTCAGCCGGTAAGCACTCAATATATTGGAATGGAATGGATAGCAATAATAAACCGGTTGCAACCGGAATTTACTTCTATAAGCTTTATGCAGGTAAAGAAACAGCAATAAAAAAAATGTTGCTTCTCAAATAAGGTCAAATAACCAGAAGTGAAGGCACACTTTACCCAATTTCAGATTAGTTCAAGATGACACAATGGTTGAAAAATAAGGAGTTATGAAAATCAAAATCAACCACTGGTCATTTGACCAAAACTTTAAATAGATTTATATTATAAGATAATTTTTATAATTTATTGAAATAACTGCTAACAATCTTTAGATTTTACCTATGAAGGATTTTTTTTCGTTGACATAAAAAAATCAAACTAACATTTGTAGATTGCGTAATAATTGATTTCAAGAACAGAATTTTTTACTCAGGAGTATGATTGATAATCGATCAAAAAAATCAATTTTTTAAAAAAAAAAATAAAAAAGGGAGGATCAAATGTCACGGCTAAGAGAAAAAATCAGAAGCAGAATTCCCAGAATTCGAGCTCTGATTAAGGACGAAATTTTGAGTAAACATGCGGGTGAAACCATTGGGAATGTTACTGTAAAACAGGTTTATGGCGGCATGAGAGGAGTAATCGGCTTAGTGTGTAATTCTTCTTATGTAGATCCATATAAGGGTTTACATATAAGGGGAATTCCTCTTGATGAATTAACGGAAATAATACCGGAAGAGATGTTTTACCTGCTTTGTACCGGAGAAATTCCTGCAAAAGAAGATTTGGAAAAACTGCAGGAAGAAATGCGTCTGCGTTCCGAGGTTCCCGAACATGTGTGGGATGTTCTACGAGCTTTACCCAAAGATACACATCCTATGACAATGTTCAGCATTGCAATTATGGCCATGGAAGGAAGTTCCATTTTCAAAGAAAAATATGCTGCTGGAATGAGAAAAGCAGATTACTGGGAAGCCACTCTGGATGATTCTTTAGAAATCCTGGCAAAGCTGCCTACAATCGCTGCCGGAATTTACAGGATAAGATACTCTATGGGAGACCTGATACCTTATGATAAATCTCTGGACTGGGGCGGTAATTATGCAAAAATGCTTGGTGTCCCCGATCCTAAAGGAGAATTCGCAAAACTGGTAAGACTCTACCTGGTTCTTCATTGCGACCATGAAGGCGGAAATGTAAGCGCATTTACAGCTCGAGTTGTAAATTCCGCACTTTCAAATCTTTATTATGCTGTTTCTGCCGGTTTGAACGGACTTGCAGGTCCTTTGCACGGCTTGGCAAACCAAGAATGTTTGAAATTTGTTTTATCGATTCAGGAAAAATATGATAAAGCTCCTTCCAAAAAAGAACTGGTAGATTTTGTATTATCAACTTTGAAAGTTGGTAAAGTTGTTCCCGGATATGGTCATGCAGTTTTGAGGGCAACTGATCCAAGATTTACAGCATTTTATAAGTTTGGAGAAAAGCATTGTGCCAAAGAAGAAACTTTCCTGATTGTGAAGAGACTCTTTGAAGTGGTTCCTGATATTTTGAAGGAATATGGCGGAGGAAAAATCGCTGATCCATATCCAAATGTTGATGCAATTTCAGGCTCGCTTCTGTTCAAATATGGATTAAGCATGTTCGATTATTATACAGTTATGTTCGGTGTTTCAAGGGTTCTTGGATTCTGCGCCCAAGCAATTATGGCTCGTGGCTTGCAGGCTCCAATCATCAGACCGAAAAGCGTAACAAATGAGTGGATATTCGATAAATTAGGAATTAAGAAAAAATAATCATCGAATCTCAGCTTGTTCCTACGCTCCACAGCCTGTGTGAAAATGATTTCTTTAGGTTATAACGACCCCCATCCCTAACCCTTCCCCCTATCGAAGGGGAAGGGAACTGCCTGCAGCAAAAGGAGATAGATTCTCCCCCTAAATAGGGGGAGTTAGAGGGGGTTTGGAAAATATCGAGTATTTCATCAGTTTTCACACACTCTGTCCGGGGTGGGAATGAAGAAACAGATGCTCCTGCAGCAAAAAGGAAATAGAAATTAATTCTTGTAAGATTGAGCAGATTTGACGCAGAGCGTTAGACGATTGTGTTCCCACGCAGGAGCATGGGAACAAGAAAAGGTATAAATAATGGGTCTTAACATAGTTCAAAAGATAATAAAATCTCATCTTATCGAAGGAGAGATGAATGCCGGAGAATTAGTCGGCATCAGAATCGACCAGACTTTAACTCAGGATGCCACAGGAACAATGGCTTACCTTGAATTCGAAGCAATGGGAATTCCCGAAAAAAAAACCGAACTTTCCGTGAGTTATGTGGACCATAATACCAGCCAGATGGGATTTGAAAATGCTGATGATCACAAATATCTGCAAACAATAGCAGAAAAATTCGGATTGCATTATTCCAGAGCAGGAAATGGGATTTGTCATCAGGTTCACCTGGAAAGGTTCGGGATTCCGGGAAAGACATTGCTGGGTTCAGATAGCCATACTCCAACCGGAGGTGGAATGGGTATGATGGCTATCGGCTCCGGAGGTCTGGATGTTGCCAGAGCTATTGCCGGATTTTCTTTTTACATCACTTATCCAAAAGTACTGAAAATAAATTTAACCGGTAAATTACCTGCCTGGGTTTCTGCGAAAGATATAATTTTGTATGTTTTGGAACTTCTTACAACAAAAGGAAATGTGGGTTGGATGATCGAATACGGTGGTGAAGGAGTGAAAACCCTAAGCTTACCGGAACGGGCAACAATCACCAATATGGGGGCTGAACTGGGAGTAACCACCTCGATCTTTCCCAGTGATGAGATTACTTTAGCTTTTCTTAAAGCTCAAAATAGAGAGGATGGTTGGAAAGAACTGAGGGCAGATGATGATGCAAAATACGACAGAATTATTGATATCGACCTTTCTACTCTTGAACCCAGAGTTGCCACACCGCACAGCCCGGGAAATGTTAAAATGGTTAGCGAATTAACTGGAATGAAAGTTGACCAAGTTTGCATTGGGAGTTGTACAAATTCATCTTATAAAGATTTAATGACAGTGGCAAAAATGCTCAAAGGGAAAAAATTACCTTTGGACATGAGTCTTGTAATTGCTCCCGGTTCAAAACAGGTTTTGGAAATGATAACTGAAAATGGAGCTTTGTCTGATTTGATAGCATTTGGTGCGAGGATAATGGAATCTGCCTGTGGATTTTGTATTGGCAATGGACAGGCTCCTGCAACAGATGCTGTTTCAGTAAGAACTAATAATCGTAATTTCAAAGGACGCTCCGGAACCGAATCTGCCGGTATCTATCTGGTTAGCCCGGAAACAGCAGCAGCTTGTGCATTAACAGGCGTAATGACCGATCCCAGAGATCTTGGAATGGAACCTCCGGAAATCACTTTTCCAGCAAAATTCAAAATTGATGATACAATGATTATTCATCCAATAATGCAAAAAAAGGAAATTAAGATTTATCGCGGACCAAATATTGGAAACCCTCCCACAAATGAACCTCTGGCTGATGAATTTTTTGGAGAAGTAGCTTTGAAGGTTGGAGATAAAATAACTACAGACCATATAATGCCTGCTGGAATCAGGTTAAAATATCGCTCAAATATTCCCAAATATTCCGAATTTGTTTTTGAACCTGTTGACTCCACATTTCCAGCAAGATGCCTTTCCAACAAAGAAAAAGAAAAAGCAAATATCATTGTAGCAGGGTTAAGTTATGGTCAGGGTTCATCCCGGGAACACGCTGCGATTTGTCCTTCATTTTTGGGAGTGAAAGCAGTTATCGCAAAATCCATTGAAAGAATTCATTGGGCGAATCTTGTAAACTTTGGCATTATTCCCATGATCTTTGCAGATGAAGAAGATTTTGAAAAAATCGAGCAAAATGATGAATTAGAGATGACCAACTTAATTCAAGCCATCCAAAATAAAGGAAGTTACATCATAAAAAACAAAACAAAGAATTACGAATTTGAAGTGAAATTGGAACTGAGCTCCAGAGAGCGAGAAATATTAATCGCAGGTGGAGTTCTAAATACAATAAAAGGTTAAAAATAATCAGTCTATTAGGAGGCAACTTGAAGTATCAAAAAATTAAAGTACCATCAAATGGGAAAAGAATAACCTTTGAAAAGGGAAAATTAAATGTTCCTGATAATCCGATAATTCCATTTGTCGAAGGCGATGGCATGGGTCCGGATATCTGGAGAGCGACCAAGAGAGTGCTTGATGCAGCAGTGGAAAAAGCCTTTGCAGGAAAGAAAAAAATTATCTGGATGGAGATCCACGCAGGATTATCTGCTCTGAAAAAATACGGGAATGATGATATCTTACCGGAAGATACACTCAATGCTATCAGAGAGTTTAAAGTTGCTATCAAAGGACCTCTCACCACTCCGGTGGGCGGGTTTGATTTTGTGTGCCTGGTTTGTGCAAAAGAGCAAAATGGCGTAAATGGTAAAAGACCGGAAAAATGTGTGAAGTGCGGTTCGGAATTTGTTACTAAGAGATTTCGCTCTCTAAATGTAGGACTACGGCAGATCCTTGATCTATATGCCTGTGTGCGTCCGGTGAGATGGTACAAAGGTGTTCCTTGTCCTGTGAAAAGACCGGACAAATTGGATGTGATCGTTTTCAGGGAAAACACGGAAGATGTTTATGCAGGAATAGAATTTCAGGAAGGAACAAAAGAAGCTAAAAAGATTATCAGCTTTTTGAAAAATGTAATGGGAAAAAATGTCCGGGAAGATAGCGGAATTGGCATCAAACCTATTTCCATCTTCGGCACAAAAAGATTGGTCAGAAAAGCGATTAATCACGCTTTAGAGCAGAACCTGCCAAGTGTTACCCTGGTTCATAAAGGCAATATCATGAAATTCACAGAAGGTGCTTTTCGCGATTGGGGCTATGAACTTGCAAAAGAAGAATACAGGGATAAGATAGTTACTGAGCAGGAACTCTGGGATGAATTTGACGGTAAAATGCCGGAAGGAAAAATCCTCATAAAAGATAGAATTGCTGATCAAACTTTCCAGCAGGTATTGCTCCGTCCTGATGAATATAGTGTGTTTGCCACTCCAAACCTGAATGGTGATTACCTTTCCGATGCCTGTGCTGCCCAGGTGGGCGGACTCGGTCTTGCACCAGGTGCTAATATTGGAGATGAAATTGCTCTCTTTGAAGCAACCCACGGAACTGCTCCCAAATATACAGGGATGGATAAAGTAAATCCCAGCTCCCTGATCCTTTCCGGTGTGATGATGCTCAAATATATGGGTTGGATAAAAGCTGGAGAAATGATCGAAAATGCTCTGGAGAAAACCATTTCCCAGAAAACAGTAACTTACGACCTGGAACGACAGATGGAAGGTGCTACAAAACTGAAAACTTCTGAATTTGGAGAAAAAATAATCGAAAATATGTAAAAGAGGGTATAGCCATGAAAACAGTGGAAGAATATTTTATTCAAGCGGAAAGCTTTAAAATGGAAGGCAAATTAAATAATGCTGCCAGAGAATATGAACAAACTCTGAAAATCGAACCGCAAAATATTCCTGCTCTGATGAATCTTGGAAACTTGTTTTTCATGCTGGGTTTTCTGAAAAAATCTGTAGAATCTTATGAAAAAGTCTTAGAATTAAAACCAAATTATAGTTATGCTCTTTATAGGCTTGGAATTTCATATTACAGGTATGCCCAATTCAGAAAAGCAATAGAGACTTTCAAAAAGGTTTTAGCTCAGGATTCAGAACTTTACATGGCTTATAACTGGCTCGGATTGTGTTATTATCATCTTGGCAGAGAAGATAAAAGCATTGAAGCATATTCAAAACTGTTGGAAAAAACGCCCGAACCTTTTATCGTAAATTACCACAGAGCTATCGCTTATAAATCTACTGGCGATTATGATAAAGCAATTACAGGTTTTTCAAATTTAATTAAAATTCATCCTGAACATGTTTCTGCTCATTACCACCTGGGACTGTCTTATTTACAAAAACATGAAATCTATAAAGCAATTCAGATATTTAGAAAAGTTTTGAAACTCAACCCGAAACATAAAGGAGCTGCAGAAAAAATCGAATATCTTACTGACGTTCCATCAATATGAGATTTTAGCCACAAAGAACACGAAGAATCACTAAATATCTAATTCCATTTGATCTCCCTTTGTAAGGGAGAATTAAAGAGGGTTAATGAACTCACCCTCGTTCCCTCTCTTCAAAAAGAGGGATGACTTCAGATTTCCCCTTCTCTTTGTAAGAGAAGGGGTTAGGGGATGAGTTGAATAGTTGGAATTTCTGCTTTTCTTCCATAATTTTCAAAATCCACTAATTATGCAGAACTCATAGGGAGAATTAAAGAGGGTTAATGAACTCACCCTGTTTCCCTCTCTTCACTCGAATAGAGCGAACATAAGAAAAGCAAGAAGATTTTCAGAATTTCAGATTAGAACTTTCCGAAACTTCATAAGAAATGTCATTTCCAAGAGCATTCAATTGTCATTCCCGCGAAAGTGTGAATCTAATAAATATGCTTCTAACAAACTTGAGTTAAGCTTCCCGCTATCAGCAAGGTGATAGTTCTATTAAGATGAAAACAAAGATCTAGAACATCGGAATGTTCAGTTTGCTGATCTTCCGATTGTACGGGCAAGAACTTCTCTACATTCCGAAGATTCGACAAGTCGAAACATTCGGAAGTTGGAAATTGTTTTCATAGGAGTTCTCCGGCAATAGCCGGATGACTTGACTTAAGTTGAAAATTGTTATAAATATTCTCAGCCACGAATCCGACAAATCACTAAAGGCGATAAAAATGTCGGACAAGATCCTCACTACTAAACACGAAGATTTTCTGAATTTATAATAAGAACTTTTGAAATCAATCGAAACAAATCATGTCCTTTAGATTGATGGAAGTAGTAGAAAAAAATTGAAAAACTTGACAGATATAAAGTTACACATATATAGGTATATCTGTAATTACTTTAAAATGAGTTCTGTATAATTGGGTGTTTTTGAGAATAATGAGGAAAAATCAGAAAATCCAAATATTCAACTCATACCCTAACCCCTTCACTTGAAAAGAGAAGTGGAAAACGAAGTACTCACACT